>CAYRQC010000654.1:0-7553 GCA_964426265.1 uncultured Phycisphaerales bacterium
GTACGACGGACGGATCGGCCGTGCCCCAGACCGGCAGCGGCACGTCGCGCTGCAGCACCGCGTCATCGCTGAAGAGCGCGTGCAGGTGCACGTCGGCGCGCGCCGTGCCACAGATGAGCGCCATGACGGCGCTGATCCGCAACGATTGATCGGGCACGATTGGCCTAGGGAGTCCGTTCGCGAGGTGGCTCGTCTTGGTGGTCTTCAGCGGCCCATCACTCCGCCGGATCGTGGCTTGGGTCGTTTCGGCTTCGCCGTCGCCTTCGGCTTCGCCTGCTCCTCAATCTCGGCCATGCGCGCCTTGACGAGCTTCGTCACGAGTGCCGCCGGTAGCGGCTGGTCCACGGTGAATCGGATGGAGCCCTTGCCGATCGGGTAGCCCACGAGCTCGGCGGCGTGCGTCCGCATGAATGCCGTGCTCAAGAGGTGAAAGGTGCAATGCTCCTTGGCGGCCGCGAAGCCGACGAGCATCCGCTTCAGCTTGAAGATCGGGATCTGGTAGCTGATGTGTTCGGTGGCCCCCGGCGCGGCGGCCTGGATCGTCTTGCGCAGCTTCGTCAGCGCGGCGCGCACGTCGGGCGGCAACGCCGCGAGGTAGGCGTCGACGCTCGCTGCTGGGTGGCTCGTTTTCGAGGGTCTCTTCGCGGTCGTCATTGGCATCACTCCCATCAAGGGGTCACGTGGAAGTCGGCAGCGGCCCCTGCGGCTCGCCACGCTTCGTCGAGCGCATTGCACGCGAAGCTCGGATGGCACAGGGTCAACGGGTGGCCGGCGGACAACAACGCGGCTCCGCGCAGCCCTCCGAGACCGAGGAAGTTCGGTTGCTCCGCGGCGAGCTTTGCTTCATCCACTCCCTGGAGATCGATCGACGTCACTCCGGGCGCGAGCGCACGCGCGAGCACGACGATCGCCGCGCCGTCGCGCTCTCCGCTGAGCTCGGCGTCGTGGACGACCGTGAGTGCGGTGAGCACATCCTGCACGCGCCGCGCCAGCTCCGTGCGGTGATAGGTGGCGGGAAACCGCGTGAGCGGCTCTCTCCATTCGGCATCCCGAAACTCGAGGCCGTCGTTGCACGCTGGCTCGAGTGTGTGTGGTGTGAAGCAGAGGAGCCATCCGGGACCGGACGGCGCCCGGCGCGCCTCCTCCGTGCTCGCGGCTACCCAGATCTTCGGACCAGGTCCGCCCGAGAGCGGCACCAAGGTCACACTGTCCGGAAGCGCGGCGTACTTCACGACGAGCCGCTCGGCTTCGTGCGTGACCACAACCTCGTCCGCTGCAGGAAGTCGTGCGGCCAATGTGTAGCGCCACGCCGTCCGGTAGAGATCGCGATAGCACTCGAGGGAGGCCGAGTCGCGCGGCCGCAAGCTCTCGAGCTGTGTCTGCGCCCGTCCGCGCAGTGTGTCCGCGACACTCTCGAGGCTCCCGACTGGCGGCAGCTCCATGGATGCACGCGGCTCCGCCGTGAAGGGCATCTCCGCGATTCGATCGACCGGCGGCGCGCCGAGCAACCAACGTGCGAGCCACGCGTAGGCCGGCTCGCGCGTCTGCTGGTTGTAGTTGTGATCGGCATCGATCTGGACACAGCGGAAATGGTCCGCGGCCCCGAGCGCGGCGTAGACCCCCTGGATCACCGGCGCCTCGAGCTTCGGGTTGTTCCAGGTCCAGTCACCGGTGCAGGCGAGCATCAGCAGCGGTCGCGGTGCGATCGAGGCGGCGATCTCGACATTGTTGAGGTCGATTCGCAGCAGCGGTGCGTTCTCACACAGGCAGCCGCCTTGGAACGCGGCCGCCACCATGTTCACCGGGATCGAGACCTGGATGCGCGGATCGACGGCGGCGAGCAGGAAGGTCTGCGTGCCGCCTCCCGACTCGCCAGTCGCACCGATCCGCTCCGGATCGACGTCCGGCAGCGAGCAGAGGAAGTCGACGGCACAGAGCGAGTTCCAGAGCTGGAGCCCTTGCAGGCTGCTGCCCCACGCGCTGTCGCCGAATGCGTGGCCCAGTGGCTTCAGGTCGCCGAACCCCACCATGTCATAGGTGAGCACGGCGATTCCCATCCGCGCGAGCTGGATCGCGCGGCCCGGCACCGAGCAGTCGCCGTGATCGGTGAAGCGACCGTCGGCCCAGTGGCCGTGCGGCGATACCACAGCGGGAACGCGCCCGGTCTTGCCACGCGGCCGATAGAGCGTGCCATTCAGGTTGAAGCCGGGCAGCGTCTCGATCTGCACACCTTGGACGGTGTAGCCGTCGCGTTCGATCGGGCGCGAGAGCTCGGCGGAGACCGGCGGCCGCGCTGGTTCGGGCCAGAGTCCCGAAGCCACGAGGATCTGCTGGCGGATCGCCTCCGACCGGGCGCGCCACGCCGCGGGGCTCTGCGTGGCACGCGCCAGTCGCTCCCTCCACGTGGCGCCCGGGTGTGGGGCGGAGCACAGGTCATCGATGGTCGCGAGGGGTGGTCCGCTGCAGCCAACGACGGTGATCAGGGAGAGCGCAATAGCGGTGAGGCGTGTCATCGAATCCTCGGAGGTCGGTTGGCTGTCGAAACCGCAGGTTCCTGCCGTGCTGTCTTGCACGGAAGCGTAGCCCAACTGGCGCGCGCCGACACGGCGAGCCGCTGGCATCGACCGCGGTACCCTGGCATTTGCCAAGAACGCGTCACGCGGGGAGTACGGCGATGACCTCGGTTTCACTCGTCTTCGCAGGACTGCTGGTGTCGCCGCTCGTCGCGCCACTGGCCCCTCCAGTCGTCACACAGGTCGCGGAATTCATCGACCTGGATCAGGAGCTTGCGGGCTTCAGCGATCTTCGCAAGTCGCACCAGGCTTGGATGCTGCAGGAGTTCATCGATCGGGCGTGGCACGAGCTGACGGCGTCCGAGCGTGCGACGCTGCGCGCCGATTGGAGCCTGACGCGCCCGAAGATCGAGGCGCACCGCGCGAAGGCCGAGAAGGAGCCGTTCATCGACTGCATCGACGACACGCGCTCGACCGCCGCGCACCTGCCGTTCTTCCGCAATCTGCACTACGTGGTGAAGGAGGAGACGGCGCCGTTTGCGTTGTTCGTCGAAGTGCCCGGCCGCAACGGCGAGGAGGATGCGCTGCTCGCCAAGCGAGTCGTCGACGCCTACACGCCGTTCCTTCGCCCGTTCCTCGCGAAACTCGACGCCGAGATCGCACCGCTGATCGAGCCCACCCCGCCCGGAGAGAGAGCGTCGCTCGCCGAGAGGATGCCGTCGGTCGGCTATGTCGTCTGGGTGCTGCGCGACGCGGCGTCCTATCAGCGCTTCTTCCGCGAGTTCGGTGGCGTCGCGACACCGCTTGGCCTGCGCGCCCACTACTCACCCGCTGATCGCTGGGCCTTCACCTGGTCCCCGGACAGCAACTCCGGACCGAGCTTCCTGGAGGGAGCGCAGACGCTCTTGCACGAGCTCACGCATGCCTACCTCGACGCTCACCTGCGACATGGCGTCACCGCCATCGGTTTGCACTGGCTCAACGAGGGGCTCCCCGAATACCTGTCGTGTTGGGCACGCAAAGACGAGAAGGACAAGCAGGCCTTCTTCGACGCTCACTGGTCGAATCGCGTGACCGAGACGTTGGCGAACGCCGAGGCGCGCCGCCTCGATCTGCACATCCCGTTCGACGACTGGATCAAGATCGCGAACCGGAAGGAACTGGAGGAGCAGGCCGTCAAGGTTGCATGCAAATGTCTTGGTGATGAGGCCACCGACGAGGCGGTCGCCTTCCTCCAGAGCCGTTTCTACGCCGATGCCTATCTCTTCGTGCTGTGGCTGAACGAGTCGGAGGATGGAAAGCACCGCGAGCACTTCCAGAAGTACCTCACGGCGGAGCTCAACGGCAAAGGAGGATTCGACGCACTCGAGGCCGGCGTGGGCGACGTGCTTGAACGTCACATGGACAACGAGCTCGAGCTGTTCGCACGCCAATTGCGCGAGAACCGTCACGGCTCGTTCAGCGACGACTCGCGCGTGCCTGATGAGCCTTCGGCGGTCTCGGCCGTCGCTCCACCGCGCCCACGATTCGAAGGTGTGCGAACGATCGATGCTTTGCCACGGGTGGCGCTGTCGCTCTTGCCGGACCGCGCGCTGCGCTGGAACAGGTTCACGACGGCCGGTTTCCGCGATGCCGCCGGCACGCTCGGCGCGACGTCGCCGCCGGCGCCCCTTGCAACCGATGCGGTGGCCGACCTCGAGCTCGGCGCCACCGTGGAGCGCGAGGTGCGGGCGCTGCTGCAGAAGCTGAAGCTGGGCGGCGACAGCGTCCTGTTCGAGGAGAAGCTGCGCGGCAAGGTCGTCGAGTTCGACGAGCGCCGCGTCGTGATCGAGCACGACGGGAAGAAGAGTGAGCTGCCACGTGCCCGGCTCGCGCCCGCGCGTCTCGCGTACTTGCTGCGCGCCAAGGGCGGCATGTCCGACGCCGTGAGCACCGCAACGGCCGTGCTCGATCTGCTTGGAGGCGATTCGAAGAAAGCGCAGGACGCCGCGCATAAGGTCGCCGGTGGCGGCACGCCCTCGCTGAAGCGCTTTCTTGCCGATGGCGAGGCCCTCATGCACGAGATCGCGGCGGCCTCGGCGATCGAGCGCGTGTTGCAAGCAGAGCCCGCGCAGCTCGAGAAGACGTTGCACGACGCCTGGACGGTGGCGCGATCGACCGCACTCGGAGCCGCGTTGCGGGACCCCCTGCGCGAGCTGGTGGCCGAGCGGCTCGCACCAACGCTGCCGCTCGACGCAGCGCTCGCCGGCGTGGTGCACGGCTCCGTGAAGGTGCCCGCCGCCAGCCAATCTCGCAACCCGGGTGCGTCCGCCGTGGTCGAGATCGCGTGGGATTTCGACCGCACCGAGGAGGCGGTCGACTTCGTCGCGCAGCCGTGGCCTGCAGTGTTGCATCCACCCCAGAAGTCGGCGGAGCAGGAGCTGACCGAATCACAGTCTTGGAAAGCGGAGGCCGGCCGGCTGCGGCCCGCGGCCGCCGGTTTCGTCGTGCTGCCGGTGCCGTTCGGGGTCGAGTCGACGATCGAGCTCGAAGTTCGGCTCTCCGACACGGTCGACCAGGCCGCCTTCGAGCAGTCGCGGTTTTTCTTCGGAGTCGAGGTGGACGAGTGCAGCGATCTCGTGTTGTTCGACGGCTTCGGGAATGTCGAGGTCCTCTATCGCGGCCGACACGACATGAAGACGCTCCACGGCGCTGCGCCGCTGAGCCCCGGTGCGACCCTGCAAGCGCGCCTCGAGATCGGCTCGGTTCGCGTGGTCGCGGCGCGTGGCGACGAATCGATGAACGTGACGTTCAAGTTGGACGGCTCCGCCCATCTCGTGCTCTGCGGCTGGGGCGAACATTGCTGGCAGGTCGAGAAGCTGCACCTGCGCGCGAGCCTTCCACCCGAGGTCGTCGCGAGCCTGCAACGCGAGCAGGCCAAGCACCTTGCGGCGAAACTCGTCGATGAGTGACGACTCCTGTGAGCGGGGGAAGCAGGGGTTGTGCGGCGATCTGCGGGGCCCTCTGCACCCAAGTCGTGTTGTTGACTCGGAACAAGAGGTTGACGGATGACGTCGAGCCGTCTACCTTCTGCCTCGTCATGCGCACCGCCTCGCACCTTCGCCACTACAGACAACCCAGGTGACTCAACCAGAGTCCCCGGGTAGCTCAGTTGGCTAGAGCGAGCGTCTTCTAAGCGCAAGGTCGTCGGTTCGAGTCCGACCCCGGGGACCATCCAATCCGGGATGGTCTAGTTGGTAGGACGCGGGTCCTTGAAGCCTGAAGCGCTGGTTCGAATCCAGCTCCCGGAACCACTTCAGCGAGTAGCGCGCCGCGTCACCGCGCTCAACACTACACCCGCCACGACCCATGCCCCGAAGACGGCGATCTGCTCGCGCCAGCTTGGTTCCTGGGTGACGAGGAAGAGCAGGAACGCGCACGCACCAAGCCCGAGAACCGGAATCACGAAGCGACCGCCGACGAGTCGGAAGCCGGTGCCGTCGGCGGATGGGAGATGCGCGCGCAGGGTGATCACGGCGAGACAAGTCGTGGTGTATTGGACCAGCACGGCGATGTTGGAGAGGGCGGTCAGGCGCTCGAAGGCGGCGGCGCCGCCGAGCTGGTCGAGCACGGAGAAGAGCACACCGAAGAGCGCGGATGCGGTGGTGATGATCACGGCGAATGTGGGCGTGGCGGTCTTCGGGTGGTGGCGAGCGAAGGCGCGGGGGAGCAGACCGTCGTTGCCGAGCGCGACCAGGAAACGCGGGGCACAGAACATCGTCACGGCCGCGAAGCCAACCATCGAGACACACGCGCCGGCGGCGATCAGCTTCTCGCCGGAGCTGCCGAGGAAAGTCTGCGCGGCGGTGGCGAGCGGCCGGAAGAAGCTCGCGCTCGACTCGACGGTCGCGAGGGCGGGACAGGTGCCGACCGCGACGATCTGGATCAAGCAATAGAGCGCGGCACTGGCGAGCAGCGCGAGCGTGACCGCGAGCGGCACGTCGCGGCGCGGATTTCGGAGCTCGCCCGCCGGCACCGGGACGACCTCGAAGCCTTGCAGGGGATAGAACGCCGCGAACAGTGCACGGCCGAACGCGGCGCGGCCGACGGAATGGAAATTGTCGGCCAGAGCGCTGCCGCCACCGCCGCCACTACCGCCGCCCGTGACGAAGTCGGTGGGCACTGCTGCGATGCGGCTCCAATCGACCGCGAACAGCCCGACCGCCACGAAGACGAGCAGCGGCAGCAGCTTCGCGACCGTCAGCAGCGTGGCCGTCCCCGCCGCCGACTTCACCCCCGCGCAGTTGACCGCGCCGAGCAGTACGACGATCGCGATCCCGATCGCGATCGCTGCGACCCTGCCGTCCGCACCGCCGACGAAGATCGCGAGGTATGGGGGCACCGCCGTCGCGACCGCGGCGAGCGCCGCCCACATCGAGATCCACGCGGTCCACGCGACGATGAAACCGGTCGTCTTGCCGAACGCCTGCTTTGCATAGAGATAAGGGCCGCCCGCCGCGTCATGGCGCGACGCCATCGCGGCGAAGCAAAGCGCCACGGTCACCAGCAGCAGCGCGTCGGCGGCGAAGGCGATCCACGACGCCGGTCCGAGCTCCGCGGCCAGCTTGCTCGGCTTGCTGAAGATCCCGGAGCCGACGATGTTGTTGATGCCGATGCAGAGGACGGTGAAAAGGCCGAGCGGTCGCAGGCCACGGCTACGGCCGGTCGCGGCGCCGTTGGGTGGAGCATTCGTGCTCGCAACGGCTCGGGTCACTGCTTGGCGCCCACCTCACCCGCCTCGCGTTTCAGCCGTCTCCGCTCGCGGAGCACCTCGATGATGCCGGGCAGGATCGAAAGGAAGACCACGGTGAGGATGATCGGGTGGAGGTACTTCTCGACCGTGCCGTCACCGAATCGCTCGTTGATCGCCTGGCCGCCGTAGAAGCCGATGAGCAACATCGAGGTCACCCAGCCGATGCCGCCGACCACGTTGAAGAGGGCAAAGCGGCCGTAGCTCATGCCGGCGGCACCGGCGACGGTGGGGGCGAAGGTCCGGACGAT
>CAYRQC010000655.1:0-8914 GCA_964426265.1 uncultured Phycisphaerales bacterium
CGAGCTGCCGAGCCGCCGGAAGTAGCCTCCCGGGCTCCGATGGACGAAGATGCTGCGCAAAACATCAACACGGATCACCGCGACGAGCTGACCCGACGCATCCGGCAGCTCGAGCTTCCGGATCACGGCGTCGAGCGGCGGTTTCACGGCGTCGTTGCAGCTCTCCCGGACCCAGCTCTCGACCACATCGAGCCGATCGGCCGGAATCCCGAGGATCGCGTGTGACTGGTCGTCGATGCCAAGCACGAGGGTTCCGCCGCGGCCGTTGGCGAACGCGGCGAGCTCGTCGGCGAAGTCGTCGCGCCTTGGACCAGTGACGCGCGAGCCCGCGAGCAGGACTCGCTTGAGCTCCAGATCGCTGTCCTCGCCAAGCTGGATGCGCCTGGCGAGATCGTCGGGGCTAACCATCGCGACACCTCCCCCTCGGCATGATGCGGCGGTACCGATCGGCGAAGGCCTTCGTACCGCCCTCCATCACCTTGCAGATCTCGTCACGCGCACCCTGTTCCTGGAGTCCCCCTTGGAACGCGACGGCGGTCTGCCCGGCGTGCGACGTGAGCGACACGATGAGCTCGGCATCGCCGTGGACGACGATGTTGGGGTTGTGGGTCACGACGATCACCTGACGACTTGCCTTGGTCTCCTTCAAGCGGCGAACGACCAGCTCCGTGATGAGGGAGTTGTCGAGATCGTCCTCGGGCTGATCGAGCACGATCGGCTCCGTCCCGTACCCGAGAACAAAGGTCAGTAGCGCCGCGGTCTGCTGTCCCGGGGATCCTTGGACGAGGTTGCGCCAGTCGGCGTCCTTCTGGCGCGGATCTCGGAAGTTAATTTCGACCTCATCTGCCGGAAGATAGAGCGCGAGCCGGTCGAGCCGCTCCGGCTGCAGCTTGCGGAGCGCCACGGCGAACCGCCGATCCTTCGTCGGGAGCTGCGCGGTCGGATCGGCGAGGAACTCGCGGAGCCTGGCAACCACGTTGTCGAGCCGATCAAAGCTCCAGGCGGCACCATCCGCACCGTTGATCTCGGCGACGATCTGCTCGCAGTCGCTGTCGAAGCGCTCGATGCTGAGAGCGTCGCGGACGTACTCGCCGAGGTCGGTTCGCCCGGAAAAGCTGCTGATGGCGACCTTGATGCCCGAGGTGGTCTGGCTCCCCGCGAACGTCGCTCTCCGCACGGTCCATTCAACTCGCAGCTGTCGACAGCGTCGGAGAGTGTCCTCCGCCTCTTGCTCGCGAATGGCCGCCACGGCCTGACGATTCCGGAGGCCGGCGATCTCCCGTTCGAGAGCGGCCGAGCGCTGGAGAAGTACGCGGAACTCTTCCGGGTTGCCGATTCCGGCCTCCGCGAGCTTCGTCGTCACCGCGTGGTAGGCCCGCTCGGACTCCGCGACCGCCGCTCGCCACTTCGACAGGTCGGCGCCAGATTGGAAGCTGGTGATCCTCGCCTGTGTAGCAGCGATCGTCTCCAGGATCGTCGCCCGCGCCGCGGCAACGACGTCGCGCAGCTCCGCATGGACCCGCTCTAGTGCGTGCAGCGGACCTTCGAGAGTCGTCTCCTTGCCGAAGTCGAGGTCGGCAACCGTCAGTTCCTCCGCCGCGTTGCCGACCGCTTCGATCCGCGCAGCTACGGCCGATCGAATCGACTCCCACGTCCCGTCCTGCTGGCTTCGAGATCGAAACGTCTGCAGGGCGACGGCGTGACCTCCTTGCTGGAGGATCTCGAGCTTCCTGCGAACATCGGCAAGTGCCGCCTCCCGCTGCGGAAGGTCGGCAGCCCGCGCGCGCAGCGATCGGAACTCGGCGCGCAGCGCAAGGTACTTCTCCGCCAACGCTTGGAGCGCCCGATCGAGCTCAGCGCCGCCGACCTCGTCGCTGTCGTCGATCACGTCGAGAAGCGCATTCGGGTCGCGAGCGAGCTCGAAGAGCTGCTTCTGGCTGTAAATGCGGATGGGGAACCGCTCGCGGATGTCGCCCGCCTCGGCCTTGCGCTCATCGCCCTCGATGCGGGTGATCGCGGGACGCAGTCCCTGCCGATCCCATGCCAGGACGAACCGCTCTCCATCCTTTCGGTAGACCACCTCGACATTCGTCTCGGCGCACAGCAGACCTTCTGCGGCACGATTCGCCGGAATCTGCATGCGGTCGTCGAACGCCTTGCGCAGCGTGGTCACGTTGGAGCTGCCGAGCTCGCCCTCTCGCCGCAATGCCACTCGCAGCAGGTCGATGAGCGTCGACTTGCCGGTGCCACGGCTACCGATGATGGCGTTGAGCCAAGGGTTGAAGCCGATCGTCAACGGGCTCGGTTGACCGATGTACTTGGCGCTGCCGACCGTGATGCTCTCGATGAGATTGCCAGCGTGATCGTTCGGATCACCGGCATCCATTGAGGGGCGAACCGATCCTTCGCCGTCCAAGAGCGCCAGACGAACTCCGTCCAGATCCGGCCGCGTCATCTTGATCCAGGTGTAGTGGCGCCCAAGCTCGCGTTCACTGTGGCTGTCGGAGCTCCAGACCTGCGTCACCCGGGGCAGGTCGGGCTGGCTTCCGTCGAGCCATCGCTGCACGTTCACGGCCCTTGGGTCGAGCCACTCCGGATTGCCCTGCTTGTTCGGAGGAACAAAGACCAGCTCTGCAGCCGAGAGGTCTGGACACCGCAACGCCTTGATGCGCTCCTGCCCTTCGAGCGCCTGAACGAGCCCCTTGGGCCCATTGACGTGGGCTCCAACAACGACCGCGCCGGCAGCCGCCGCGATCTCGATTGCCTCAACCACGCTCTTGTTGGAGGTCGCGTCTTCGTTCCCGAACTGCGTCGCGCGAATTCCGAGGTCTGCGAGAAGCTGAGTCACCTCGTCGCGATCGCTCTTGGGGTCGAAGACGCAGAGAAGGTGGACCCCTCCAACCGTCACTTCGACTCCCGGAAAGACGATCAGTCCTCCCGACGCGGCGGCCGCCGCCTTGATCTCGAGGATGCCGTTCGGCGTGTTGTGGTCGGTGAGTGCCGCCGCGTCGAGCTGCGCTTGCTTCGCGGCCTCCACCCACGCTGCCCAATCCGGCTGCTTACTTGCATTACCCCCCTTGAAATCGTGGGAGGCCGGCGAGTGCGTGTGGAGGTCGACGCGCCACCACCGCGAGCCGGGCCACGTCCATGCAGCGCTCATGCGTCATTCCTCTCAAGGGTGCCGCTGAAGAAGCCACCCTGTTCGACCCTTCGGCTTGACGGCTTCGCAGGTGAACCGCGCGAGTCCCCCGCCAAACCGCCTACCTCTCCTTCGCCTCCGCCTCCGCCCCCGCCATCGCCGGCGACTCCAGCAACCTCAGCAGCTCCCCGCCCGTCGAGAGCACCACCGTCGTCTCTCCACCCCCCAGCGCCTTCTTCAGCGTGTCGAGCGACTTGGTGAACGTGTAAAGCTCCCGCCCCTTGGTGTAGGCCTCGGCATAGGTGCGCGCCGCCGTGGCGTCGGCCGTGCCGCGGGTCGTCTCGGCGTCGCGGAAGGCCTCCGAGAGGATCTTCTGCTGGTCACGGTCGAGCTCACCGAGGATGCGGGCGCGCTCGCCCTGGCCTTCGGAACGGAACTGCTCGGCGATGCGCTGCCGCTCCGAGATCATGCGGCGATAGACGTCCTTCAACACCTGGTCGACGAAGTTCACCTGCGTGATGCGGACGTCGTGCACCTCGATGCCGAGCGGGGCGAGCCGCGTGGCGGTCTCGCGCGTGATCTGCAAGAGCAGCTCGGAGCGGCCGACACTCACCTTGGCGGGCGCCTCGTCGCGCGTCGCCTCGACGTCGAGCACCATCGCCCGGTCACTCGACCGCACGATGTCGATCAGGGCGTGTGAGCTCACCGTGTCGCGCACCACGCCGTCGATGATGTTGTCGAGCCGCAACTGCGCGTTGCGGGCGTCTCCCACCGACTGCAGGAAGAGCAGCGGATCGGAGATCCGCCAGCGCGCCATCGTGTCGACGAAGATGAACTTCTTCTCGCGCGTCGGGATCTCGCGCGGCTCGCCATGCCAGCGCATGACTCGCTTGTCGAACCGGCGCACGTCCTGGATGAACGGCTCCTTCCAGTGGAGGCCGGCTTCGAGGATCGGCGCACCGACCGGACGGCCGAACTCGGTGACGATCACCTGCTCGGCTTCGCCCACGGTGAAGGCCGAGCTGGCGAGCAGGATCGCGGCCAGGCCCGCGACGGTCGGCAGGACGAAGCGTTTCATCGGCCGCCTCCCTTCGCGCCCGTCGTCTCGGGCCGCATCGCCTCGGGCGAGAGCTGGAGCAGCGGCAGGAGCGACTGGAGATCGTCGTCGACGATCACCTTGTGCGAAAGGCTCGGCAGCACCTCGCCGAGCGTCTCGAGCCACAAGCGCTGGCGCGTGACCTCGGGCGCCTTGTCGTACTCGGTGAGCAGGGCGAGGAAGCGCTGCGTCTCGCCGGTCGCGCGGTTGATGCGTTCGGAGGCGTAGCCCTCGGCCTCCTGGCGCAGCTTCATCGACTCGCCGGTCGCGAGCGGGATCTTCTTGTTGTACTCCTGGCGCGCCTCGTTGATGGTGCGCGCCTTCTCCTGCTCGGCCTGGTTGACGTCGTTGAACGACGCGCGCACCGCCTCGGGCGGGTCGACGTTCTGCAGTTGCACGGTGTCGATCGTGAGCCCCATCTCGTAGGCGTCGACGAGCCGCTGCAGCTCCTTCTCGGCCAGCGCGTTCACCTCGCGCCGTCCCTCGGTCAGCACTTCGAGCACGCTGTGGTCGCCGATCACGCTGCTCATCACCGCCTGCGCGAGGTCGCGCAACGTCTCCAGCGAATCGGCCACGCGGAACAGGTACTTGTAGGGATCGGTGATCCGGTACTGGACGATCCACTCGACCTCGGCGGCGTTGAGGTCGCCAGTGAGCATCAAGCTCTCGGTGGGGAAGCTCGCGTTGGAGTAGCGCGTCCGCTCCCCGACCTCCTCGGCCCGGAAGCCGAACTCCATCTTGTGCACGTGCTTGATCGCCACGGTCTGCGCGGCCTCGATGCCGAACGGCAGCTTCCAGTTGAGGCCCGGATTGACGACCCGATCGAGCTTGCCGAACCGCGTGACGACCCCGACCTCGTCGGGCTCGACCTGAAACCAGGTCGTGAGCGCGAGCGTCGCCGCGCACACTGCCACGACCCCGAGCACCACTGCGGCGAGCGGCGAGACACGGAGAACTCCGCCGTCATCGCGCAGAACCTTGATTCGGGCCATCGAACCTCCTCGGTGTGGCTGTCGTGACTTTCAGTGCGACGCAGTACCGGATCCAACAACCCGGCAGTTCAGCGGTTCAGCGGTTCAGCGGTTCAGCAGTCCAGCAGTTCAGCACATCACCACTGCAGCCGCTCACCGCGAATAGTAGGCGAGCGCGTTGTAGAGCACGCGGATCGGTCCGCGAAAGCCGAGCCTGAAGGTCGGGCTCTCGCTGAAAAGGATGACGTGGCCGGCGCCGACGCGCTCCTCGACCAGCCAGAACTGGCCGGCGAGCTCCTTCACCATCTCCTCGCCGGCGAAGCCCGAAAGCCGGCCATCACTGACGAAACGACCGACCTTGGTGCCGCCGCCGTGGACCTGGAAGCCGCGATTGCCGGTCGCGAGCTGCGGGATGCGCTCCGGCAGCCCGAACGCGAGCGGATGGTCGGGATCGAGCTCCACCTCGAAGAGCGCGCCCGGCATCGCTTCGAGGGTCGCTTCGCGATCGCGCTGCGCCGCCTTGCGCCAGATGCGCTTGCGCTCCTCGCCCTTCTTCTCGTCTTCCTTGACGGCGTCGTCCTCTTTCTTGGAGGTCACCGACGTGAGGCCCGACCGCTCCTTGGTGAACCACTGCGCCGAGCTGCCGAGCGCGATCACCGTTCCGCCGCCATTCAGGAACGCCTGAAGCGGCTCTTTGGCCTCGTCGAGCCCGCCGAGGTCATCGGGCACCAGCACGAGGTTCCAGTCGGCGAGCTTCACCTGCCCGAGCGCGCCCGGCTCGACGCAGCTGAACGGCACGAAGAGCTCGCGCTCCAGCAGGAAGCGCAGCTCGCCAAACCCTTGGCCCTTCGAGGCGAGCAGCAGCACGCGCGGCGGCTTCAGCAGCACCGCCTGCTCCGAGCCGAGGTCGGGGCCGCTCGCGGTCCAGGCACTGGCGATCGGCACCAGCTCGACGCCGTAGTCGCTGCCGATCTCCGCAAGGCGCGTCTGCAACGTCGCGAGCTCCTCCGTGTCCTTCAGCGCGCGCCGGCGGATCACCACCGAGCCTGCCGGGAAGCGGCGATCGGCCGTCGCAAACGCGCGTGGCACCATGCGCGCATCGACGTCGTCACCGAGCAGCTCGAGCAGCGCCGCCGGTGCATTCGCATCGCCCCACGGCAGCACCCAACCGATCGGATCGGCCGGTCCGGGCGCGATGCCGCCGCGCGTGGCGAGCAGCGAGCCGGCTGCGTCGGCCGCGAAGCTCGCCTCGTTCACACGAGTCCGGTCGACCGCCGCGGGTTGCTCGAGCCAACACGCCGCGATGCCGAACGCATACGGCAGCGACCACGCGGAGATGTCATAGAAGGTGGTCCGTTCGACGCTGGCGCGCGGTTCGAGCAACGCCTTCGCCAGCCGTTTCTGCGGCTGCGCGAGCGAGACGAGCAGCGTCCCTTCGGGCAGCACCCGCTCGTCGTCGTCGCGCCCGTCGTAGCCGTGGACTCCGCGCGCCACGAACGCACGCTCCGCCACGTCGACCTCGATGCCGTGGAGCCGCAGCAGCTCAGCGAGCCGCGCCAGCGTCGTACGGTCGATGCCGGGCAGCAGCGCGATCTCCCGCATCGGGCCGCTCGCCCCTTCTGCCACCGCCGCCGCATGGAAGCTGCGCCAGTGTTGCAGCAGCTCCTGGCGCCCGTTGCTCGCCGTCTCGATGGTGGCGAGCGAGGCCGTGAAGTGATGCGCGATGCGGTCTTCGAGTGTGAGGATCGCCCCGTCGGTGCGGCGGTAGGCGAGCCCGCCCGCCGAGTGGCCCGCCTGCTCGTAGGTCATGCCGATCGCGCCGCGCAGCGACGGAAAGCTGTCGCCGTAGCCGGGATAGAGCAGGTCGAACTGCTCACCGGTGTAGTAGAGCCAGCCGAAGCGATCGAACGCGGCGGCGTTGCCGCGGCCGAACCGCTCGCCCCACTCGGTGGTGCTGCGCGGCAGGTTCAAGTTGCGCGGCAGGTCGGCCGGGAAGAAGAAGTAGCTCGAGTCGGCGTACATCTCGTGGAAATCGACGTGCACCTGCGGCGGGTAGTCGGCGAGCCATTCGAGGCGGGCGCGCGTCTCGTCCTGCGTCGCATAGGCCCAGTCGCGGTTCATGTCGAAGTAGAAGTGGTTCACGCGGCCGCCAGGCGCCGGCTCGTCGTGCTCGCGCGAGGCCGGCTCGGCATCGGGCTCGGCACCGACCACCGACTGGAACCAGTGGACGTAGCGGTCGCGGCCGTCGGGGTTCAAGCAGGGGTCGATGACGACCAGCGTCTCGCTGAGGAGCTTGCGCGTCGCGTCGTCCTCGGCGGCAGCAAGGTGGTAGAGGACCGCGAGCGCCGCTTCGCTCGACGACGGCTCGTTGCCGTGGACGTTGTAGGAGAGCCAGACGATCGGCAACTGCTCGGCGAGGCGGCGCGCGACGTCGGCTTCGTCGCTGGTGACGCGCGGGTCGGCGAGCAGCTGGAGCCCCTTCGCGATCGCCTCCTTGCGCGCCACGTTGGCGGGAGTCGAGACGAAGGCGAGGAGCAGCGGCCGCCCCTCCGGCGTCTCGCCGATCTGCACCACCTCGACGCGATCGCTCGCGCCGTCGATCGCGCGCACCACGCGCACGAGATCACGGTGCTCGGTGTAGCGCTCGCCGAGCTTCCAGCCGAGCAGCGTCTCGGGCTCCGGCACCTCTTTCCGGTAGCGCGCCGCCGGCCGGAAAGTAAAGCCGTCGTCGCGATCGCCGGCGGCGGCGAGCAGCACCATCGGGAGCACGAGAACGGCCGGGAATTGGAAGAAAGTCATGCCGCTCCGCCTTGCGACGACCGCCGCTGGTTGCGCTCGAAAGGGCGGCGCACCTTACCCGTCCGCTCATGCACCCGAAGCGCACCGGTCGATAAGGCGATTCTCATGGCTCGCTCGCACGACCTCCTGACGCGCATCCCGACCGCGCCGAACCACCTGCCCGAACTCCCGCTCGGCACGTTTGCGCCGATCGGATCCGCCGGCGACGACTCGTTGCACCACGCCTCCGAGCTGGTGAAGGAGCCATGGCGGATCTTCCGGATCTTGTCGGAGTTCGTGGACGGCATCGACGCGATGCGCGACGTGAAGCCGGCGGTCTCGATCTTCGGGAGCGCGCGCACACGGCGCGGCAGCCGTTGGTACACGGCGGCGCGGCGGCTCGCGCGCGACCTGGCGCGGCGCGGCTTCTCGATCGTCACCGGCGGCGGGCCGGGGATCATGGAGGCGGCCAACCGCGGCGCGCGCGACGGCGGCGGCCGCTCGATCGGCCTCAACATCGAGCTCCCGATCGAACAAGCACCGAACCGCTACCAGGATCTCGAGCTCCACTTCCGCTACTTCTTCGTCCGCAAATTCCACTTCGTGAAGCACTCGGCGGCGTTCGTGAGCTTCCCCGGCGGCTTCGGGACGTTGGACGAGCTCTTCGAGGCGCTCACGCTGATCCAGACCGACAAGGTGACGGCGATGCCGGTGGTCCTGATTGGCACCGCCTATTGGCGCGGGCTGATCGACTGGTTGAAGGAGTCGATGCTCACCGAGCGGATGGTGAGCGCGAGTGATCTCGATCTCTTCCACGTGACCGACGACCTCGGCGAGGCGGCCGACCTGATCGAACGGTGCGCGCGCGCGCCGCAGACGCTGCACGAAGCACTCGCGGAACTCCACCCGCGGCGCCGTCCCGCACGCCAC
>CAYRQC010000656.1:0-4142 GCA_964426265.1 uncultured Phycisphaerales bacterium
CGCCGGCGCAGCGCTGCTCCTCTCCTACGAGCAGCTCTCGGTTGGCGCCGGTGGAGGCGACGAGTGATCCGAGCCACTCCATGCTGAGCGCGCTCGTCGCTCTTTGTCTGCGGCGTCGTGGCACCGTGCTCGCACTCGCCGCGGCGCTGCTGCTCTACGGCGGCTTCGTCGCGCGCGATGCGCCGCTCGACGTGCTGCCCGACTTCGCGCCGCCGCAGGTCACGGTCCAGTGCGAAGCGCCCGGCTTCTCCGCCGAACAGGTCGAGACGCTGGTGACGGCGCCGATCGAGGCCGCACTGGCCGGCGCCGGCAACCTCGAGTCGTTCCGCTCGCAATCGATCCAGGGTCTCTGCGTCGTCACCGCCGTATTCGTCGAGCACACCGATATCTACAAGGCGCGCCAGCTGCTGGCCGAACAGCTCGCGCAGGTCGCGGCCGAGCTGCCCGACGGCGTCGACCCGCCCGCCCTGACACCGCTGACTTCGGCCACGATGGACCTGCTGAAGATCGGTCTCGTCTGCGATCAACTGTCGTTGCTCGAGCTGCGCACGTTCGCCGATTGGACCGTGGTTCCGCGCCTTCGTGCCGTCGCGGGTGTGGCGAACGTGACGGTCTTCGGTGGTGACGTCCGTCAGCTGCAGATCGAGGTCGACCCGGCGCGGCTGGCCGCCTCGGGACTGGCGCTCGCGGACGTTCTCGCCGCGGCGCGCGATGCGACCGGGGCGCGCGGTGCCGGCTTCGTCGAGACGGCGAATCAGCGCGTGGTCCTCGAGACGCACGGCGAGGCGATCACCTGCGAGCAGCTCGCCGAGACGCTCGTCGCCTGGCGCGACGGCCAGCCGGTGCGCCTCCGCGACGTGGCGCTGGTGGTCGATGGCGCGCGCCCGAAGTTCGGCGAGTGCCTCATCCAGGGGCGGCCGGGCGTGCTGGTGAAGGCGCTCTCGCAGTACGGCGCGAACACGCTGGCGGCGACGCGCGCGATCGAGCTGGCGCTCGAAGAGCTGAAGCCCCTGTTTGCGGCGGCCGGTATCGAGTACTTCCCGCGCCTCCACCGACCCGCCAACTTCATCGAGCACGCGGTCGCGAACCTCGGCCACTCGCTCTGGGTCGGCGCCGTGCTGATCGCGGTGGTGCTGCTGCTCTTCCTGATGGACGTCCGGGTCGCGTTCATCTCGATGACTGCGATCCCGCTCTCGCTCTTCGCCGCGGTGATCATGCTGCAGCGGCTCGGCATGACGCTCGACACGATGACGCTCGGCGGCCTCGCCATCGCCATCGGCGAGGTCGTCGATGACGCGATCGTCGATGTCGAGAACATCGTGCGCCGCCTGCGCGAGAACCGCGGTCTGGCCGCGGACCGCCGCCTGCCGCTTTTCGAGGTGGTCTTCAAGGCGTCGCTCGAAGTGCGCCAGTCGGTGATCTACGCGACCTTCGTCGTGATCACGGTGTTCCTGCCCGTGATCACGATGTCGGGCCTGCAGGGGAGCTTTTTCCGGCCGCTCGGCCTCGCCTACATCTTCGCGGTGGTGGCATCGCTCGCGGTGGCCCTCGCGTTGACGCCAGCGCTGGCGCTGACCCTGCTCGGGCGCGGGGAGCGTGGTGGTCGTGATGGCCGTGGTGGCCGTGATGCGAACGCCGCCGCCAAGCCCCATCGCGAGCCGTTGCTGGCGCGGGCCCTGAAACGCGTCTACACACCGGTATTGCAGGCCGTCCTGCGTCATCCGCGGCTGGTGCTTTCCGGTGCGGTCGCGCTGCTGGCGGGTGCCATCGCCGTGGTGCCGTTCCTGGGCGCCGAGTTCCTGCCGGAGTTCCGCGAAGGCCACTTCGTGATGCAGCTCTCGCTCGCGCCCGGGGTGTCGCTCGACGAGATGAAACGGCTCGGCGCGCGCGTCGGTGCCGACCTGCTCGCGAATCCCCACATCGCCACCGTCGCCATGCAGATCGGTCGCGCCGAGCTCGGTGAAGACCCGTGGGCCCCGAACCGCAGCGAGTCCCACATCGAGCTGAATCCTTTGCCGCCCGAGATCGAGGCCGGCGTCGGCAACGAGATCCGCGCCGTGCTCGACCAGATCCCGGGCATCCAGTACGAGCTGCTGACGTTCCTCGGCGACCGCATCGGCGAGTCGATCAGCGGTGAGACGGCGCAGGTCGTGGTGAGTGTGTTCGCCGACGACCTCTCCGTGCTCGACGCCAAGGCGGCCGAGATCGCCGGCGTCTGTGCTCAGGTCACAGGCGCGGTCGACGTCGCGCGCGGCTCGCTCGGTGGGCTACCCGCGCTCGCGATCGACCTGCGCCGGGACGCGCTGCTGCGTTACGGGCTCGCGCCGGTGCCGGTGCTCGACGCGATCAAGACCGCCTATCAGGGCGAGCGCGTCGGCCAGATTCACGACGGCACCAAGACCTTCGACGTCGCCGTGATCCTGCCCGAAGCGCGCCGCCGCGATCCTGACACCGTCGGCGAGCTCCTGTTGCGCAGCCCGAGCGGCGCGCTGGTGCCGCTGCGCGAGCTGGCCGATGTGGAGCTCGCGACCGGTCGTTCGATGATCCTGCGCGAAGGCGGTCGCCGTCGCCAGACCGTCACCTGCAACGTCTCCGGTCGCGACGTCGCCTCTTTCGCGGCCGAGCTGCGGCAGCGCGTCCTGCGCGACGTGACGCCGCCCGCCGCCGGTTATTTCGAGTTCGGCGGAGCCGCGGAGCAGCAGCGCGCCGCGACCCATGAGCTGCTGTTGCACGGCGCGCTCGCCGGCATCGCCGTGATCCTGTTGTTGACCGGCGCCTTTCGCCGCACGAGCCACCTGCTACTCGTGCTCGCCAACCTCCCGTTCGCCTTCGTCGGTGGTGTGATCGCCGTCCTCGCCACCGGCGGGACGCTCTCCATGGGCTCGCTGGTCGGTTTCGTGACGCTCTTCGGTGTGACGATGCGCAACTCGATCCTGCTCATCTCCCACCTCGAGCACCTCCGGGTGGTCGAGAAGATGGAGTTCGGCCTCGAACTCGTCCTGCGCGGCGCGCGCGAGCGACTGCTCCCGATCACGATGACGGCGCTCGTCACCGGCCTCGGTCTCCTGCCGATCGCGCTCGGCAGCGGCAGCGCGGGACGCGAGATCGAAGGCCCGATGGCGATCGTGATCCTCGGGGGACTGGCGACGTCGACGGTGCTAAACCTGCTGTTGCTGCCGGCGCTGGCGCTGCGTTTCTGGGGCCGGACGCGCGCGTAGCTTCTCACGATCGCCGTCTCAGGCTGGTGGATTTGTGCCTGGCACCGATCAAGCGGGTGATTGGTGCCAGGCACAGATCCACCGGGTCTTCGGTGCCAGGCACCGTTCAGGCGCAGGGTTGGGCCTGCCGCCGTTCGAGCACACCGATTCTCTCACGCGGCTCGTGCCCGCGCTCACTACTTGGCAAGCCAGAACGCCGCGAGTCGCAAGATGACGACGGCGACGATTCCACTGATCAGGAGCACGATGACTCGGACGAGTCCGAAACCAGCTCCGGACGGCCCCTTGGGATCGATCCGCGGCAGCGGTCCGTGCCCGACCGACACCTCGATCCGGTCCGGCGACGGCTTCATGCCAAACAGCTTCTTCAATGCTCACTCCACATCCGCGCGGCGCCGAAGTCGATCTTCGTCGTTCGACACTCGGAGACCAAGGCGACTGTGGAGCGTGCGCTCCTGATTGACGCCAAGGCGCATCGGACCGCGCAGGTCGGCGGTGCGCACCGTGGTTCACCCACGCATCTGCATGTAGGCCAGGAGCTGCCCTTCGAGTCGGCCGATGGTTCGTTTCACGTCCGTACTCTGTTTCTCGGAAAATGCTCTGCCATGAGATTTACTTGGGTGTACTAGACGAGCGGCCGAATCGCGTCCCCGCCGTCGATCGACACCTCGATGTGACCGGCGGCGTCTCGTCAGTGCCCCGCCCGCAGCGCCTTCGCCGCTTCCGTCAGCACCGGCAGCACCTCCTCGACATCGCCCACGATCCCGTAGTCGGCCACCTTGAAGATCGGGGCGTCCGGATCCTTGTTGACGGCCACGATGACCTTGGAGGAAGACATCCCCGCCAGGTGCTGGATGGCCCCGGAGATGCCGCAGGCGATGTAGAGGGAGGGACTGACGGTCTTTCCGGTCTGCCCCACCTGCT
>CAYRQC010000657.1:0-4103 GCA_964426265.1 uncultured Phycisphaerales bacterium
CCCACCACCTCGCCGTCGGCGGCGCTCACCCCGGTCGAGCCGCCCAAGCCAGTCGCCGACAAGGGTCCCTTCCCGGCCGCCGCCGACGCCCTCACCGCGCTCAAGACCGCGGAGAAGAACCTGCGGATCGAACTGAAAAGCGATGGCCGCAATGTCTCCCCGCTCGAGACGGAGATCGCGCAGCGGAAGGAGCGCCTCCTCGCGCGGGGTCACGAGGCGGTCTACGTGGTCCGACGGGAGGTCGAGCTCCAGCCCTACGAGCCGGAGCGCGACGTCGCGTTCGTCGAGTACCTCTTGCGGGAAGTGGTGCCGCCGCTGTCGAGCGGTGCCGTCGAGGAGGCGTTCGATATCGCCCGCAGCGCACTCGTCCGCGATACGAACGAGCACAATCTCAAGTTCGCCGCCGCCAAGGCGCTACGGCAGATCGACAGTCAGCGCTGGACCAAGGATGTCATCGACGTCATCAAGCTCGGCAAGGCGCAGGAAGTCGGACTGCGAGGCCAACTGCTTGGCATGTTCGCGGAGACGCCCAAGCCCGAGGCGGTCGATCTCTGCATCAGTTTCATCGGGGATGCCCGCCACCCGATCGAGCTGCGCACGAAGGCGATCTTCGTGATCACCAAGCAGGACTCGAGCGCCATCAACCCGTGCCTGCGGCGCGTCCTCTTCGAGGATGCCGCGCAGATGATGCGGATCCTCGCGCTCGATGCGCTGTGGGAGCGGCTCGCGAAAGAGACCGAGCAGCAACGCAAGCTGCTCGAAGAGGTGTTGAACGAGAACCCGGCCCGCATGCCCGACGTCGTGCAGGTCAAGGCGAAGACCCTGCTCGACTCGCTGGACGGGTGAAGCCGCGAGCGGCGGCGCAGCGCGACCGGCCGGCCAACGCAACGAGCCCGGGAGTGGTGATCTCCCGGGCTCGCTCTGAGATTCAGGATTGACGCGCTCGCGGAGCCTACGCCCGCGCAGCGCTTGCGGACGTCGTCGTCAGTTCACCACCACCCACGTGTTGCCGTCCTGGGACGCGGCCGGCGCACCGGCGATCGAGAGCGCACCAGTGATCACATTGGCCGTCGCGAAGGCGGCGTCGTCGGGCGGAGTGGCCGTCGTCGCGGTGTAGTTGCCGGCGGCACCACCCACGAAGAGGTTGTTGGTCTGCAGGACGTCGCCCGTCTGGTTGACCACGAACGCGCGGTTGCCCGAGGTGTTGAACAGGGCGGGCCACGCGTAGCAGCACCAGGTCGTCTCGCACATGTCGGCGCCCTCGCCGCCGGGCGAGCCACCGCCGGCATTCTCGGAGAGGCCGGCGCCGGCGGCGTCGGGCAGGTACATCTCGAAGAAGTAGCCCGACTTGTTGACGAAGCCGTTCGCGGTGACGACCGAGAGCGAGCCGGAGAGGACCGGCGGGGTCAGGATCGGTCCGTTCACGCCGGTGTTGTCGCGCAGGTTGATCGAGCCCGCCATCTCCGCGAACCAGCCGTGCTCGCCGATCCCGTCGACGTCGACGTCGATCGCCCCTTGCGTCTGCATCTGCGACTGCGCCGACACGATGTTGCGCAGCGTCGCGATCGCCGCCGTCTCGTTCGCCGAGAGGCGCGCCGAGAGCAGGTTCGGGATCGCGATCGATGCGATGATCGCGATGATCGCGATGACGATCATCAGCTCGATCAGTGTGAAGCCCTTCGATCTCTTCATTCGTGACTCCTGTTTCAAGGTCCCTGAAGGCACACGGAAGGGCGCCGTTCGGGCAGCCTCCCTCGACCTCAGCCGTTTCGTCGTCCAGCCGCGCTCCCGGCCCGCCCGGTCGCGCGTCCGCTCGTATCGGGTCCGGCGCGGGCCCACTTGAGGGGGGCGCTCGAATCAGCCGCCGCCGGCCAGTTTTTTCTGGATCTCGAAGATCGGCAGGAAGACGGCAAAGACGATTGTTCCCACCAGCCCGCCCATCAGCCCGATGAGGAGCGGCTCGATCATCGCGGTCAGGCTCTTCACCGCCGCCGAGACCTGCTCGTCATAGAAGACCGAGATCTTCTCGAGCAGCTGCTCGAGCGAGCCCGACTTCTCGCCGATCGCGATCATCCGGGTCACCATCGGCGGGAAGACCGGGCTCTTCTCCAGCGGCTCGGAGAGCGAGTTGCCCTCGCGCACCGAGTCGCGTGCGGCGATCACGGCGCGCGCGATGATCCGGTTGCCCGCGGTGTCGGCGACGATGTCGAGCGCGCCCAGGATCGGGACGCCGGAACGCAACAGCGTGGAGAAGGTGCGCGAGAAACGCGACAGCGCGACCTTCTGGAACAGCTGCCCGAAGACCGGCATCTTCATGAAGAACCAGTCGATCGAGTAGCCGCCGGCCTCGGTGCGCTTGAAGACCGACAGCCCGAAGAGCACCGCGACGGCGATCCCGATCGCGATCAGCCAGTTCTGGACCAGCCACTGCGATGTCGTGAGAACGGCCTTGGTGAGCCCGGGGAGCGGGATCTGCAGCGAGTCGAAGATCGGCCGGAACTGCGGGACGATGAAGATCATCAGGAACATCGTGATCGCGACGACCATCAGCAACGAGATGACCGGGTAGGTCATCGCCGCCTTGATCTCGCGCTTGAGCTTGGCCGACGACTCCTGGTACTCGGCGAGGCGTACCAGGATCTCGTCGAGCTGGCCCGAGACCTCGCCGGCCTTCACCATGTTGGTGTAGATCTGCGGGAAGACCCGCGGGTGCTTGGCGAGCGCCGAGCTGAAGTCGGTGCCGCCGCGCACGTCGTCGGACGCCATCTTGAGCGTCCGTCCGAACCCCGGGCTCTCGACCTGCGCGGCCAGCACGTCGAGCGACTCGAACAGCGGGATGCCGGCACCGATCATCGTCGAGAGCTGGCGCGTGAAGATGACCAGCTCGTCCTTCCGGGCGCGACCCGGCTTCGAGGCGAGCTTCTTCGAGTCGGCCCCGGCGGCGGCGCCGCGCTTGCTGGTCTCCTCGACATCGAGGACGACCAGGCTCTTGCGGCGCAGCTCACCCACGACGTCGGCCGGTGCGTTGGCGACCAGCGTCCCGTGCAGGGTCCGGCCATCGGTGGTCTTCGCGGCGTACTTGAATGTCGGCATGGCGGCTCCCGGTGCGGCTGCGGTCGCGACTGGATCCGTGGAACTCAGTCGGCGAGCGTGATGCGCACGACCTCCTCGAGCGACGTCTTCCCGCGCATCGCGTTCAGCAGCGCGGCGCGGCGCAGCGTGACCATCCCCTCGTCGATCGACGCCTGCTTGATCTCGCTGATCGGCCGGCTCTGGACCACCAGCCGCTTGATCGTGTCGGTGAACGGCATGCTCTCGAGCAGCGCGAACCGGCCCTTGTAGCCCTTCGAGCACCGCGTGCAGCCCTCGAGCGTCGGCTTGAAGATGGTCGCGGCCGCGAGCTCCTCCGGCTTGGCGCCGAGCGACAGCAGCCGCTCCTGCGGGATCTCCACCGGCTGCTTGCACTGTTCGCAGAGCTTGCGGCAGAGGCGCTGCGCGCAGATCAGCAGCACCGACGACGACACCATGAAGGCGTCGAGCCCCATGTCGAGCATGCGGGTGATGGTGCCGGCGGCGTCGTTGGTGTGCAGCGTCGAGAGGACGAGGTGGCCGGTGAGCGCCGCCTTGGTCGCGATCTCGATGGTCTCCTTGTCGCGGATCTCGCCGATCAGGATGACGTTCGGGTCCTGGCGCAGGATCGAGCGCAGCGCCGCGGCGAAGGTCATCTCGCGCTTGTTGTTGACCGGCACCTGGTTGATGCCGTGGATCTGGTACTCGACCGGGTCCTCGACCGTGACGATGTTGGTCTGCGGCGCGTGGATCTCGTTGATCGCCGAGTAGAGCGTGGTCGACTTGCCCGAGCCGGTCGGGCCGGTGATGAGGATCATCCCGTACGGCGAGCGGATCGCCTTGCGGTAGTCGTCGAGGCACTTGGGCTCGAAGCCGAGCGACTCGAGCTGCAACGCGAGGTTGCCGCCGTCGAGGATGCGGAGCACGATCTTCTCGCCGTGCACCACCGGCAGGATCGAGACGCGGAAGTCGATCTGGCGGCCCTCGACCTTCACCTGGAACTTGCCGTCCTGGGGCTTCCTCCGTTCGGCGAT
>CAYRQC010000658.1:0-5903 GCA_964426265.1 uncultured Phycisphaerales bacterium
AGGTCGAGGCCAATGTGTGCCAGGTGCTCGACTGTGTCGTGTCGGGCAACACGAGCCAGGGAATCTGGTTCGCGTCCGGGGGCGGCGGCGGGATCGTCCAGCGCTGCATGGTCGGAACCGATCCGGCGGGAACCGCAATCGTCGCGAACGACGTCGGTATCGAGATCAACACGCCAAACTGCTCCGTCGGCGGCAGCAGCGTCAATCGCAACGTGGTGTCGGGTAACCAGTCGCACGGCATCGTCGTGTCGTCGTCGGCGGCGACGATCTCTTTCGACTACGTGGGAGTCGACGCCGGCGGGAGCGTCGCGTTGGCCAATGGCGACGGGATCCGGATCGCGGGCGTGAGTGCAAAGGTGCTGGACTGCATCGTCTCGGGCAACACCAATCAGGGGATCTGGTTTGCGACCGGCGGTGGCAACGGGATCGTACAGCGCTGCACGGTCGGAACCGACGCGACGGGAGCGGCAAGGGTCGCGAACGACGTCGGGATCAAGATCGAGTCCGATGCCTGCCAGGTGCTCGACTCCGTCGTGTCGGGCAACACGAACCAGGGGATCTGGTTTGCGGCCGGCAATGGTGCGGGAATCGTCCAACGGTGCAAGATTGGGACCGGTCCGGGCGGCACTGCAGCGATCGGCAACGACATCGGCCTGCTGATCGAGACGAAGAGCTGTGCGGTCGGCGGCAGCGCGGCCAATCGCAACGTCGTGTCCGGGAACGCTCGATTCGGTATCGAAGTGCTCGGCAGCGGCGCCAACGGCGCCAAGATCGACTACAACTACGTCGGCGTCGACGTGAGTGGAACAAGTGGAGTCGCCAACCACTCCGACGGGATCCTCCTCGATTCGGCGTCGACCTGCACGGTTGCGAGCAATGTCGTCTCGGGCAACCAGGGCGACGGGATCCACGTCACCGGGATCGGCGCGACCGGAAACTCGATCAAGCTCAACATCGTCGGCTTCGACACGACGAAAACAGCCAGGATCCCGAACCACGCTCATGGTATCGACGTCGTCGATTCGCCGAATACCACGGTTTGGTCCAACAATGTCGGAGCCAATATCCGGGACGGAGTCCATGTCGCCGGCACCGGCGCCACGGGCGTCAGCATCGGTTACAACAACGTCGGCAACTATTATCTCGCCGCCCTTGGAAACCGCGGCATTGGCATCGAGATCGAGCTCGGCGTTCCAGCCGGCTGCAGCATCTACTCCAACCAGGTGTTGAACAACGGACAGGGCGGCATCACGGTCGACGGCTCAGCTGCGAACGTGCGATACAACACTGTCCGTTCGAGCGGCGGGCCCGGCATCCGTATCGGCGCCGGCGGGGCGGCGACGTTCGTCTATGAGAACTTCATCTCGGCTTCGGCGGCGGACGGGATACTGGTCGAGTGCTCCGATCTCCTGATCGTTGACAACACCATCCACGGGAACCTGAGCCACGGGATTCACGTCGACCCACTGTCCAGCGCGACCACATGCGTCCGGAACAGGATCACACACAACTCGATCTTCGACAACGGTGGAATGGGCATCGAGCTCGATGGCCCCGGCTTCGCGGGACCCGACGTCGCCGACGCCCTCGACCCCGACCTCGGAGCCAACGAGCACCAGAATTGCGCCAATCTCAAGCTCGCCTGGAACGGTGTCGCGGCGCTCCACGTCTTCGGCCACCTCCACTCGATGCCGTCGACGACGTACGACGTCGAGATCTACGAAAACGGGAGCCAACCAACCGCCGAGGGTCGGGCACACCTCGGTACGTTCCAGGTGACGACCGATGCCAACGGGGACGCGACGTTCCTCGAGACGGTCAGCCAGTCCCAAGCCCGAGTCGGGCAGATCACGGCGACGACCACCGATCCGCAGGGGAACACGTCGGAGTTCTCGCCCGGAGTCGCGATCGGGGGCCTCCATCCCGGTGGCATCCACATCCGCGGGAAGAAGCGCCACTACAATTTGCGTTGATGGAGCAGCGCGGAGTTCGGTGCCATCACCTCGACTGCTGCACCTCCATCATCCCTCACCGATGATGAGCATTCTGCTTCTGGACCAGCCACGCCGCCGTTGGATCAGACCGCGCAGGTGGAAACCCTGATCATCGCCGCGCCGGCGCCGCTGCCCAACCATCGATCCGCGTATCGGCCACGGCGTGAACGCAGCCCGAACTCGGATCGCGCGCGATCGAGTGGGCATCGCCGAACTTCCCGGTCGCGATCAGCTCCAGCACGTGCCCGCGGGCACGCAGGCCGGCGAGCGACTCGTCGTCGAGCGTCTGCTCGTGACGGATCAGCTCGGGGAACCACTGCTCGTGCTGGCGCGGTCGCACAACCGCCGCTTCGAGGGTTGACCCCATTTCGAGGACGTCGAGCACGATCTGCGTCACCGTGCTGATGATCGTCCGTCCACCCGGACTGCCGGTGACCAGCACGACCGCTCCGTCCCGGCGCACGATGCACGGAGTCATCGACGACAACGGCCGCCGCCCGCCACGCACCTGGTTCGGCGCAGTGCCGATCGCCCCATCGCGCGCGGTCCGGCCCGCCACCGTGTTGAAGTCGTGCAGCTCGTTGTTCAGCAGGAAGCCGGTGCCCGGTGCGATGAGTCGACTCCCGAAGCGATCCTCCAGCGTGTAGGTGTTGGCGACCGCGTTGCCGGCCGCATCGACGATGCTGAAGTGGGTCGTCGAGGAGTCCTCCGGCTCGTGCAGCGGCGGGCCGAGCGTCGCGCTCGGGGTCGCCCGCTCGGGGTCGATCGTGGCGCGCAGCGCGGAAAGGTGCTTCTCGGAGAGCAGCTCGGCAAGCAGATCGGAGACGGGAAGCTCGCTCGCGTCGGGATCGCCGAGGAACTGCGCGCGATCGGCGAAGGCACGGCGGGACGCCTCGGCGAAGAGGTGGCGCGTCGCACCGTTCCAGCCGCCGCGCTCACGCAGATGGAACGGCTCGAGAACCCCGAGCACCTGCGCCAACACCACCCCACCGGACGAAGGCGGCGGCATCAAGAGCAGCTCGAACCCGCGGTAGCTCGTCCGCAAAAACTCACGCACGACGGGTCGATAGGCCGCGAAGTCGCGTTCGTCGAGCAGCGCGCCGGCGCGGCGCATCTCGGCGGCGATCAAGCTCGCGATCGGCCCCTCGTAGAAGCTGCGCGCGCCCCCTTGCGCGATCCAGCGCAGCGAGTTCGCGAGATCGGGCTGCAGCAGCCGCTCGCCCTCCTGCCACCCTGTCCCGTCGATGTGGAGGAGCTGCGCCGCCGTCGCTGGAAACCGGCTGAGCTGCGCCGCGTGCTCGGAGAGACCGGCCGCGAGCGCCGGCTGCACGGCGAATCCCTCCTCGGCGAGCCGCCGCGCCGGCTCGATGAGGTCGGCCCAAGGCACCGTCCCGAAACGGCGGTGCGCCTCCTCCAGCCCGGCGACCGTGCCGGGCACACCGACCACGTGGTGGCCGAACGCGCTCTTCAGCGGATCGAGCTTGCCGCTCGCGTCGAGGAAGAGCCGCTCGTCGGCGGCGCGCGGCGCCGTCTCGCGATAGTCGATCGCGGCCGTCCGGCCATCGGCCATCGCGACCAGCATGAAGCCGCCACCGCCGAGGTTCCCTGCCTCCGGATAGGTGACCGCGAGCGCGAAGGCGACCGCAATCGCCGCATCGATCGCATTGCCACCGCGCGCGAGCACCGCGGCACCGATCTCGGCGGCGCGCCGCTCGACGCAGACCACCGCTCCGCGCAATGAGTCGAGCGGACCGCGCTGGCCAACGACACTGAGCTCGGCAGCCGTAGCCGGCGCGGCAGCTTCACGCGCGGCTTGCGTCGGCGTCGCTGGCACCGCAAGCAGCGGGTTGACGCACCATGCGGTGCACCACGCGAAGTACCACGCCACCCACCTACGGACGACGGACGAAGCAATCCGCAGCAGAGCGGTTCGGAGCGGCTGGATCCGACGCATGAGCGCCGGATGCTACCGCCGACGTCGTCACGGTTTTCGAAACGAGCGCAACCGCGCCGCCGCCGCGAGCAACGGGTTGTCGTCACTCTTCGCTGCGATCGGCGCGCTGGTCGACACCGCGGTCCGCGTCCCGATGGACGAGTCGGAAGGTGCGTCGGAGTGCGAATCGCTCCACGCGTCAGCCATCGTGGCGATCGGCGCAGCCACAGCGACGCTCGACGGCGCCGGCACCTCTCGACGCTGGAGTGAGCGCAACCGCGCCGCCGCCAACAGCAGCGGTGACTCGGGTTGACTGCTCGCGTCACTGACGACTCCGGTCGCCTCAGCGATCGTCGCTGCGCTCGTCACATCGCTCGTCGCTTCGCCCATCACTCCGTCCCGCCGCTCCCCACTCTGGCGCAACTGCTCTTCCATCACCGACGCAAAGGCGTTCGAGACCAGCGTGAAGTCGGCGCTGTCATCGACCTGGTCGATCAGGCGCGGCGGCGCAACGGTGACCGGGACCGGCGCCGGCACGAGCGGCTCGACCGGCTCGGCTGATTCGATCGGCGCCGCCTCGTTGGAGGCCACCTCCTTGGGATCGACGAGCTGCGTGACTCGATACGGCTCAGCTTCGGCGAACCGCGTGACCGCCGGATCGAGCATCGAGAGCTGCGCCTCGCAGAGGACCCGCAATTCCGTCAAACCAGTCGGCGCGAAGAGCCGTTTGCCGGCACGCATCACCGGGACGAGCAACGGGAAGGCGCCCGCAGGCGGTGCCATGGTGTCGGGCTGCACGGTGTCGCCACGGAAACGACCCCGCTCGCGACGACGCCAGACCGCGCGCGCACCACGGCCTCCGGCCTCCCGCTCGACCGCGACTCGCCGCCCTGCGCCCGCGCGCTCGACGATCTCGCACGCGAGAGAGCGCGCGAAGCCGCCTTGTGCGGCGAGCAGCAGCTCGTCCACTACGAAGCCATCCACCGGCGTCGACCCGCTCGCGAGCGAGGCGACGCGGTCACCACCGAGATCACCCGTCACCAGCAGCGCGACCTCGTTCCAGCCGGACTGGTTGAGCTGCGCGCGCAGTGCAAGCAGCTCCGTATCGCTGTCGCTGCTGCTGCCGCTACCGCCGCTACTGCCGCTGCTCACCTCGACGATCAGCGCGCGCGGTTGCTGCCGCAACCCTGCGACCGCGCCGGCGAGATCGCGGCGGCAAGCGCCGTCGATGCGCAGCGCGCACCGCTCCAACCCTCGAAACGCCCCGCCCATGGCCAGGATCGCCGAAAGCGGCACGATCGGCAGTGCCGGCAGTCCGTAGAGCGCCGCTGCCACCGGCTGCGCCGTCGCCACGGCGCCACCGACGTGGGCCGCGCGCGCCGCCGCCAGCGCCCCGTCTCGCGACAGCGCGCCGGAAAGCGTCTCGTAGACCGGCTTGCCCGCCGCGGCGAGGCAGACCCGCGCGATCGCGGTGGCGATTGCCGTCTGCGAGCCCATCGTCTCGAGCACGGCACTCGCGACGGCAGCGGCCTGTGGAGCCGCCGCTCGCAGCCGCAGCAGCGGTTCGCCACCAAACACCACGGTCCCTTCGGGCACGGCATCGACATCGCCTTCGAAGCGCAACGACCCGGCGTGCTGGACCGTCAATTCATCGAGCACGCGATCGACCTTGCCCGGCCCCGGCTCGGCACGCAGGAGGGCGAGATCGGTCTCGGCCAGCGCGAGCCCTTCGAGCAGCTCGAGCGCGTGCGCCAACCCGGCCGCGATCAGGAACGGGCGGCGCCTCGCATCCGCCGCCGCGACGATCTCGAGCGTCCACCGCTCGCGGCTCCCCGACTCGAGAAGTCGGCTGGAGAGCAGCAGCTCGGCAAAACCGAACGAGTAGGTCGGCGACACGGCGCATCTCCGCGCGGAGCGGCGCGCTCCGGCCTCCTCTCGATCGGAAAAAAGCGGCCGCCAACCGTGCCGGAAGATCA
>CAYRQC010000659.1:0-3191 GCA_964426265.1 uncultured Phycisphaerales bacterium
TCATCCGGCTCATCCGGCTCATCCGGCTCATCCGGCTCATCCGGCTCATCGTCGAGGAGTCACTGCTTCATCGGCAGCGTGTGGTCCTTCGGACGCACGCCTTTCTTCGATTTGCCGAAGCCGAAGAAGGTGGGCTGGTAGTCACCGACGAGGTCGACGTTGCTCTGTGGGGGGATCGCGGCCTCCATGCGCAGGCCCCAGTAGCAGGCGTTGACGAAGGCGCGGCGGAGGTCGGCGCACTGAAGATCGACGGAGGCGCCTATCGTCGAAGTGACGAAGCGTTGCGTCGTCTTCGGGTCGCGCGGCGAGGGCCGCTCGCGCGTCCAGAGCAGCGGCATCATCGGCTCGTTCTGCGCGCCGGCGACGGGCGCGTCGGTCGGCGCCATTCCGGCGAGCACCTGGCCGCGCAGCAGCACCTGATCGGTCGGCAGCAGATGGGTGATGCCGTAGACGTCGGTCGGTCCCCAGACGTCCTTCACGCCGCGCAGGATCGGGTGGTCGGCGTGCAAGGCGTCGATGACGCCGCGCGTGCTCTGCGAGCCGTGGTTGCCGTGGTGGCTCACCCAAGTGTCGCCGAGCAGTTGCTGGCCGAAGCCGCCGGGCCAGCTCGCGCTGTCGAAGCTGTACTTCGCGTAGGGGCTCTCGGGATAGCGCGTGTAGTGGAACGCGTGGGTCGAGGTCCGGATCGCGAGCAGCGGTTTGCCCGCGTCGAGGAAGTCGACGACATGTTTCATGTCGGCGTCGGGCAGCTCGCGGAAGCGCCAGAACATCACGGCCATGTCCGCGCTGTCGAGCGCCGCGATGCCGGGGATGTGGGTCTGCTCGTCGGGATCGATCTCGCCGGTGGTGGGGTTGACCGCGAAGAGCACCGTGCAACGGAAGCCGTGCCGCTCTGCCAGGATCTTGGCGAGCATCGGCAGCGCCTCTTCGGAGCGGTACTCCTCGTCACCGGCGAGCAGCACGATGTGCTTGCCGGCGCCCGGGCCGGTGCCGCCTTCGTAGACGACCCAGGGTTGGTCGTCCGGCGATGGCTCGCTGCGCCGCTCCGACGGTGGTTCACTGCCAAGTGCGGCGGACGTGAGCCCGAGGGCGAGGAGCGCGGAGAGAGAGGCGGCGATCGGCATCGGAAGCTCCAGCGAGTTCGGGGCACATCCTTGCACGCACCGCCTCCGGACGCGAGCCTCAGAGCGTGAGCAAGAAGCATGATTCCGCGAGCCATGCGGCGTTCGCGGTCTGGCAGCGTGCGGAAAGCGTCGGCGTAGGATCCCCGGATCGGTACGTCGGATTCTTGCTCGCGCTCTCGAGTGCCTGGTTGCGTCTTCATGCGCCGATTCCATCGCGAGGTGCCCCATGCTCTTCCCGTCTTTCGTGTTGCTCGCGCTCGCCACGGCGCATCTCGATGACCGCGTGGCGTCACCGGCCGGCGGCCTGCCCTTCGCGTTCGAGAAGGGCGATCGGGTCTGCCTGGTCGGCGGCGAGCTGGCGGAGAACTTCGCGCGCGACGGCTGGTTCGAGACGCTGCTCCAGGAGCGGATGACCGGGCTCGAGATCTCCTTCCGCAACCTCGGATTCAGCGGCGACGAGGTGGTGATCCGCTCGCGCGTCGAGGGGTTCGGCTCGCCGGACGAGTGGCTCGCGCGCTGCCACGCGGACGTCGTCTTCGGGTTCTTCGGGTGGAACGAGTCGTTCCGCGGCGATGCGGGGCTGCCTGACTTCCGCCGCGATCTTGGCGTGTGGGTCGACCACGTGCGCGGACTTGCGCGCGGGAGCCATGGTGCGCCGCGCGTCGTCCTCTTCAGCCCGATCCCGTTCGAGGATCTCGGCAACCCGCTGCTGCCGGACGGCCGCGACCACAACTCGCGCCTCGCCAAGTACGCGACGGCGATCGGCGAGGTCGCACGCGAGCACGGCGTCGCGTTCGTCGACCTCTTCGTGGGGATGGGGGCGGCCATGGCGGCCGCTCACGCGGCTCACGCCGCGCCGCTCACCGTGAACGGGATCCACCTCACCGACGCCGGCGATCTCGCGCTCGCCACCATTGCCGCGGAAGCGTTGCGACCACTGGCTTCAGTCTCGCCGCCACCGTCGACCGATCCCGCGCGTCGGGCCGCGTTGCGCGCCGCGGTGATGGAGAAGGAGCTGCTCTTCTTCAAGCGCTACCAGACGACGGACGGCTACAACGTCTACGGCGGCCGCTCGACGCTCTCCTACATCGACAACGTCAGCAACTTCGATGTCTTGCAGCGTGAGATGGCGATCCTCGATGCGCAGGCGGAGAGCCGCGATCGCTACATCACGGCGCTCGCACTCGGTCGTGCCGAAGCGATCGACGACTCGCGCGTTCCGCAGAAGATCGCGGTCAAGAGCAACATCCTCGGTCCGCTTCCGGGTGGCGCGCACGAGTTCCTCGACGGCACTGCCGCGATCCAGGCGATGACGCCGGCGCCCGGCATGAAGGTCGAGCTGTTTGCCGACGAGAAGCGTTTCCCCGAGCTGGCGAACCCGGTGCAGATGGCGTGGGATACGCGCGGTCGCTTGTGGGTCGCCGCCTGGCCCACCTATCCCCACTGGGAGCCGCAGACGCCGTTCGCCGACAAACTGCTCATCTTCGAGGATCTCGACCACGACGGCCGCGCCGACGTCTGCAAGACCTTCGTGACCGGCCTCGACTGCCCGACCGGCTTCGAGTTCTGGAACGGTGGTGTGTTTGTTGCACAGGCGCCCGACCTGCTCTTCCTGAAAGACACCAACGGCGATGATGTCGCGGATGTGCGCCAACCGGTGCTGCACGGCCTCAGTTCCGCCGACTCGCACCACACCGCCAACAGCTTCGTCTTCGGGCCAGACGGTGCGCTCTACTTCCAGGAGGGGACCTTCCACCGCTCGCAGATCGAGTCGATCTACGGTCCCGAGCGCAGCAACGACGCCGGGGTGTGGCGTTTCGAACCGCGCACGTGGAGGGTCGAACGCCACGTCGCCTACAACTTCGCCAACCCGCACGGCCACGTCTTCGATGCGTTTGGCCAGGAGTTCGTCACTGACGGAACCGGCAATGACAACTACTACGCGCTCCCCTTCTCCGGTCGCATGGTCCATCCGCAGAAGCACTCGTCCTATTTTCCGTTCTTCCAGCAGCGCAGCCGTCCATGTGGCGCGACCGAGATCCTGTCGAGCCGCCACTTCCCGGCCGC
>CAYRQC010000660.1:0-3028 GCA_964426265.1 uncultured Phycisphaerales bacterium
ACGGCTCGACGGTGGCGACGCTGCCCGACACGGTTCCGGTCCGCGTCGTCGATCCGCACATCGATTGGCTGCGCGTGATCGTTCCGGCGCAAGCGGCAACGGGAACGCGCGTGACCGCCCACTGCCTCTTCATGAGCGGGCTTTCCGGACCGGTGCGCTCGAGCCTCGACAGCTTGATTCCGCAAGGTGTGCTCGAGATCGCCGGACCATTCGAGACCTTGACGGTGAAGCTCACCGGCGAACCCGATCCGGCACTCCCTCACGCGGTGCTGGTCGAGCTGCCGGAGCTACCAGCGGGGCTCCATCGCATTCGCGCGACGTTGCGCGGCGACACTTCGATCAGCGGCATCTCGAACCCGATCGAGGTCGGCGGCGGCGCCGAGCCGACCTGGTTCGGCTCGCTGCACGAGCACACGATCATCGGCGGCCATGCGACCAGCACGCCGTCGCGTGCGCTCCGCTACGCACGCGACGTCTCGGCGCTCGACTTCGTCGCCCTCTCGGAGCACCGGGAGGCGCCCGACTTCGATGGGGAGTGGTTGCGCGAGCTGGCGCTGGGTGAAAGTGTCGCCGAGCGCTTCGTCGTTTTCACGGCGTTCGAGTGGACCGATGCCGACGCTGGCCATCGCCATGTCGTGCTGCGCGAGCCGATCGCCCCCGCCGCAGCCCCCGAAGGCCTCGTGGCCCTCGCCCGTTCCTTCGGACGCGATCCCGACGCGCTGCTGATCGCCCATCACTCGATCTGGAACGGCGGCCAGGCGCAGCGCAATTTCGTCTGGGGCGAGCCGGGAGAGCTGCCGCGGCAACGGCTCGCCGAGGTCTTCTCGTGGCACGGCAGCTCGCTCGAGTTCGACTCGCCGTTCCCCTTGCACGGCAATCACGATCAGGAGCTGCCACGCGAGTGGGAGACCGACGTGCTCTCGGCCTTGCGCCACGGCCATCGCCTCTTCCTCACGGCCGACAGTGACAGCCATCTCGGCAAACCCGGGAACCTCGTCGGGATCGAGTGGCCCAAGGGGCGCCGATACGCCTTCCAAGGGTTGACGGCGGTCCACGCGCCCCGTCTCGTGCGCGACACGATCTATCGAGCGCTCGACGCCGGCAACGTCTACGGCACCACCGGCGCTCGCATCGTCTTGCACACGCGGCGCGAGCCCGGCCGCGCGGTGATCGAGGTGCATGCGACGGCGCCGCTCACCAGCGTGACGGCGCGCACACCGACGCGGGCGATCGATGAACGCTCGTTCGCCGACGTAGCGCCGTCGCTCTCGAGCGAAGGTGCCCGCCTCTACCTCGACCCCACGTCGGGCACGTGGGACGCGACGGTCGAGTTCCCGCTACCGCCATCCGTTGCGGAAGAGCCGATCATCGTCACCGTCACGCAGCAAGATGCGCACGTCGCCTGGCAGCTCCTCGCACCTCCAATTTGGAGCCGCTGAGCGACTGAAAGCCGGAGCGAGCCGGGGCCGGTTTCAGCGAACGCGCTCGAACAGCGTGAACGGGCCGATCGTGTCGAACGGTCGATAGTGCTGCGCGAGATGCTGAGCGAGCAGCGGCGCCGCCTCTGCAAACCGATAGCCCGCCGGCTCACTGCCGTCGGAGACGAAGAGCGGCGGCCGTTCGCGCTCGACGGCATCGATCGCCCCCCGCCGGAAGCGCTCGTCGTGGTAGTAGTACGACGGCTCGGCGTACGGCAGCGCGAGCCGGCGCTCCGCGAGGAAGCCGAGCAGCGGCGAGCCCGGGGTCGTCACGATCGTCTCGTCGGGGCCGACGCGTGCCTGGATCGAGGCGACGACGCGCGTGAGCGCCGCGGCGAAGTCGGGCCGCAGCCAGATCCCGCCCGCCGGCACGTCGAGCCGCACCGCTCCGTCGATCCGCTGCTTGAACGTGCCCGCATAGGGCCCGCTGCGACCAAGCGCCGCCCAGGTCGTCATCGCGGCGACGATCAGCACGAGCAGCAGTCGTCGTACGAGCCCGTGCTCGCGACGCGCGAGCAGATCGGCGAGCGCCAGCGCGAGCGGCGCCATCGCCTGGAAGAGGTGGTTGGTCGAGGGGATCAAACGTGCTTGGTTCAGCAGTAGAAGCCCGAACAATGCATTCGCCAGGCGCGCGCCATCGCCAACCAGAGCCCCTCCCCGCCAGCGCCGGAGAACCACTGCACCACCCCAGAGGAGATGGACGAGGGGCGCCAGGAGCAACGCAGTGAACAGGACGATCCGGCCACCGCTTTGCCCGTCCGCATCCCACGGTGGCGCGAGCGCCACGTCGATCCGCTCCTGCACGGCGATCCGCTGCCACTCGTGCGCCCACCACGACTCGAGATCGAGGCCGGCCGCGAGGAGCGCCAGCAACGCGGGCCCCACCACCGCCGCGAAGCCGGCCACGAGGGCGAGCACGCGCTGCAGTGTCGCCGGCCGCGGCATCGCCGTCTCGAGACACACTCCGGCGACCAGCGCCACGCCGGCGAACGCACCGACATCGTGCCGGAAGAGGAACGCCACGCCGGCGAACGCGCCCGCGAGACCCGCTGCGCCCAGCGTTGCCCGTCGCCCCAAAGAGCGACCTGCCAGCAGCGCCAGCATCACCGCAAGCAGCAAAAACGACTTGTGCAACGAGCCGTGCGCGACCGCGAGCAGCGTCGCGGCAAGCAACCCTCCCACCCACGAGCCGCTCGCGGCCGCGATTCCGAAGAGGGCACCGTCAGCCGCCGCCTGCACTACGACCGTCACGGCGCGCAGCGTCGCCATGCTCTGTCCGAACCATGCGAAACAGGGAGCGAGGAGCCAGTAGCTCGCCGGCCCGTAGGGCACGAACGCGTCGCGTCCGATCACCGCGCCGTCGCGCACTCGCCATGCGCCGTCGGCGAGCAGCCCCTCGTCGAACAGGGCGATGCCGTGGAAGGCGTAGGTTGCGTGGAAAGCCGCCGCCACCAGCGCGACCACGGCGCTTGCCGCCACCAGCGCCCGGGTCGTCATCGCAGCGTGGCGCCGCTCACCGGTGTCAGCTCGAGCAACAGCCGTTGAAAGCG
>CAYRQC010000661.1:0-5086 GCA_964426265.1 uncultured Phycisphaerales bacterium
CATCCCCGACGGTGTCCGTATCTTTATCAGATTGATCGGGGTTTGCTTTTGACGAACAATTATCGCAAGCATCCCCATGACCATCGCCATCCGTATCTTTTTGATCACTATTGGACGCCGCTACACAAATATCGCACACATCTCCAACGCCATCCCCATCCTGATCTGCCTGATCACTATTCGCAGTATTGGGACAGTTGTCGACCTCATCAGCAATCCCGTCGCCATCACGATCATCGAGCAGCCAGACGTTCCCGTCGTAGCCGAGCGCGACCAGCGTCCCGTCCTCGCGACAGCGGAGGTTGTTCACGTTCGGCAAGTCGACCGGCAGCGCTCGCGCTGAGAAGCCCGGCACCAGCAGCGTCACCGCCGCCGGCTTCACCGGTTCGAGCGGCACGCGACGAAGCCGCGACTGCCGGTCGAGTGCGCCCTCGATCACCGCGCGCTTCGTCGCCAGATAGCGCTCGACAGCCGCGATCTCCTCGCCTGTCAGAACCCGCGAGTACACGAGCACCTCGGCGATGTCGCCATCGAGGAATCCCGTCGAGCACGGCACGTCGGAGTCGTTGGAATAGAAGCGCGCGCCGATGTTCCACTCGTCCACGCGCAGCGAAGCGTCGTCGCGATCGCGACTCGCCTGCTCGACACCGTCGACCCGCAGCACGACGGCGCCACGACTGCGACCTGCATCGGCGGCACCAAGAGGATCGGCGTGATCTTGGTTGCCCGCACTCCTCGCACCACCCACACCCCTCGTCGCCGTCACCGTGAACGTGTGGAATGGACCGAAGTCGGAGGCGTCGCGTAGCAGGTCGGCCGCCCCACCGAAACCGCGCCCCTCGACATTCAGCGCCTCGAGCCGCGGCGTCGCCGCCCACGAGAGATCGACCGTGAATCCGCTCTGGTAGTCGTTGCGCCCGAGCGCGTTCGCGGCGACCAGCCCGCGGAAGCCACCGCCATTGCCGCGAGGTGCCGCGTGGACGAAGAGCGTGAAGTCACCCAACAACATCCCAGGCGTCGCCCCGTGCAATGCGTCGTCGATGCCGTCGAACCGCACGACTGCGGCATCACTCCCGGCGCGAGCACTTCCCGCCGTGGCTCCTCCTGGCACGACGAGCCGCGGCTGTGCGTTGCGCGCCGGTTGCACGAAGTCCCGCCGCGCGCCCGACGCGTCGTACCAGACGCCCAGTGCCGCCCCATCCACCGGCGCGATCCGCCCCGCTGCCGCATACGCCTCCGCCAACCGCGCCGCATCGAGCCAAACCACGAGCCCCGTGCGGACCGGCAGCGCCGCATCGCTCCACGACTCGGCGGCGATCGGTAGTCGCTCCGGTGCATTCGCCGCGGCGGCTGCCAATCCGAGCCAAGGAACGAGCAGCGCGACGGCGAATCGTGGTCGCGCGGCCACTGCCGCAAGCTCATCGCGCATCGACCACCTCCACATCCCGATCTCCAGCCACCGGCCACTCCGCACCAACTGGCGAGTCTCCCATGTCGGCCACGAACCGCATGCAGAGCCGTGGTCGCACCTCCACTCGGATCGCCGGAGATTCACAGCCAGTCACCGGAAATCTGGACCAGCGCGCGTTCGAGGCGCCACATGCAGCGTGGCGGACAACCGCGGCGGCGCGGCGACCGCACTCGCAGCCGCTCGATGCGGCTGGCCGTGACCACAGAAACCGCAGCGACGGCTCGGCGCGAGCCCTCCGAAAGGCGACCACGTAACCTGCCCGCGATGCGACGGCGAGATCGCGACGATTCGACGTCGCACCCGCCCTGAGGAGGTCAAGTTCCATGGACAGCGACGACCGCTCTGCTCCGGTCGACGAGTTGGCCACCACGGATGGCCTGCGCCAGTTGGCTCGCCGACTCGTCCGCGATGATGCGGCGGCCGACGATCTGGTGCAGGAGTCGCTGCTCCTCGCGATCCGCCGGGAGCCGGGAGAGGTCGCCAACTGGGGCGCTTGGCTGCGTGGCGTCGTGCGCAAGAAGGCGAAGCAGTTGCGCCGGGCGGAACGATGCCGTGTTGCGCACGAAGTCGCCGCGGCCGATCGCGCGATCGAGACGGCGTCGAACCCGCTCGACCTCGCGGCCAATGTGGACATTGGCGAGCGGCTGCGAGCCGCAGTCAACGCATTGCCCGATTCGTATCGCGATGCCGTGTGGATGCGCTACGTCGAGGGCGTCGAGGCGCCGGAGATGGCACAGCGCCTTCGCCAACCGGTCGAGAGCGTGCGAACGCGCATCAAGCGCGGCATCCACCTGGTTCGCCAGAAACTCGACCGACAACACCTCGGCGGCCGCGAAGCGTGGGTCGCTGCCGTCGCCGAGTTCGCGCGAGTCGAGCCGACGATCGCGGCCGCGGCCCTTTCCGCGTCGCTGGTCGCGGCGGCTCCACTAGGAAGATCATTTGCGCTCCTGGGATCGGCCTTGCTCGTCACTGGCGTGATCGTCATCGGCGGGATCGTCTGGTCGCGGAGCGGTGAATCCACGATCCTCGCTCCAGTGGCCGAGGTCGCGGGCGGCGATCCTGCATTGCACCAGGCGACACCAGCCACGGTCGACGGTTCCGAAGCGCCCACCGAACGCGACCCATCGTCGAGGCCGCCATCCGATCGTCCCGGCGTGTCGCCCGCCAGCGCAGCGGTGCTGCGCGTCGACCACCGCCTACCATCCAGCGCAACGCCCGCCGCCGACGCGGACGGCTCCTTCGCGTTCCAGTACCGGCAGGGGTACTCGTTCGCAACGCACTCGACGGTCGACGACCTCGGCGACGCGGACCTGGTCTTCACGCGCTGCGGCGGCCGCGGCTCGACGGTCACTCTCGAGGCTCCTGGGGGCAACATCCAGTCACTCGGATCGTTCTGGAGCGAGCTCCCCGATCTCAGCTCGGCGAAGAACCTCCTGGAGAGCCTCGTCAGCGCCGACGCCGCCATCGCCAAGCGGTGGAGCACGTCGGCGCGCACCGACGATCGCCGAATATCGTCCGAAGCCTTCGTCGCCCGGACACGGGGCGGCGCGTGGATCGCATTCGCCATCGTCGCGCGCGAGGAGAAGGGTGAGCACGACGACCCCATGCTCGAGATCGAGTATCGAATCCGAGGCGAGCAACCCAAGTTCCGCGACAGCAACGGCGCGAGCGACGTCGTGGTCGACGGAATCACGGTGGATCGGTCGCTTCTCGACGGTCTCGAGCGGGAGTCGAAGGAAGGCCCCGAACGCGTGCGACGGGCCCATCGGGAGCGGGTCCTGGCCCGTCTCTCCGAGCTCGATCGACGGGCAGCGACGCTCGAGCAACGTGCTCGGGCACGCGGGCTGGAGGGCATCCGATGCGCGGCGGTGATCGCCCGCTCCTTCGCCGAACCGATGGGTGGCGACGAGGCGTTCGCGGCTTCGGCCTACAGCTTCAAGAGGGGGATGCGGCGCAACGTGGGCAGGGACTTGTACGTCGATTTCACTTTCGACATGCCCCAGGGAGCGGAGCCGAAGATCCGCGTCGACGTCTGCACGGACGATCGGGGCGCGATCGTCGACCTCGGGTGCGTCGACCTGCTCGCCGCTCGCGAGATTGACCGAGTTCAGGACGTCGCGGCCCCGCAGGTCGTCGGCGTCGTGGGTCACTCGTTCCTGATCCACAACCTGGACTCCGCCACCGACCAGTGGGCACTCATGCATGTCGAGGAGATCACCGCGAACGAATCGATGATCTTCTGGTGGCTCTTGCTCAACGATCCCGGGACGCTGCGCAAGGCGATGCGACCGCCCGGACCCGAGATGTCGACCCCGATCGCGCGCCTCCAGCTCCGTGGCGGCGCCGGCGGCGGGAATCCGAATCGGCTCTTCCTCAACGGCGACGTCAACCCATACGTGGATGAGCGGTCCACGATCCCGCTTGATCTCGCCAAACCGCTCGCCATCGGCGAGCGCCACGTGGCGTACGTCGAGGGCGGCTACGTGCCGGAGGGAGTGGTGTGGCTGGTCGAGCAGGTCGAATACAGCGCCCTCATCCAGGGCGATTCGAATGGCCACGGCGAAGCTCTCGTATCCGTTCGTGGCTTTCCCGTGGTGCACGTCGAGGAGAATCGTGAGGCGCAGCCGCCAGGCTCTTCGTTCCGGTCGTTCACGCTCGACGGCGGACGGGAGTGGATGGCGCCGGAGCAACTGCCGGTTCGAGGACACGTTGCTTTCCAGAATTTCCAGCTCGCCATTCGCCGCGGCGAAGAGCAGGACGTCTACGTCGAGATCGCCAACTCGTCTTGGGTGGAAGCCACGCTGCGGGGGCGATTCATCTCCGAGACGGAAGCGCATCCGTGTCCGGCTCGCAGCGATATCTACGACTACATGCTGCGAGAGATCGCCGACGCCGCAGATGACGCCACGGCAGCCGAGTCGTGCGCCGCCTTCCAGCCATCCATGGCCCCGATGGTGGAGACCGTGCTCGCTGCCGGCACTCGCGGCGCCTGGCGCCGCCGGTTGGAAGCCGTACTCCAGCGCCTCCGTCAGTGACCGTGATGCACCACCCGTCGATCGACCACGGGAATCCACCCGCACCATCCATTCGGTCAAACCGCGGCATCGCGACGCGATGCCACACCCCTTGGAGAGAACCGATGTCGAGAGTCACCTCCTTCCTTGTCGCGGTCATCACGGCCGCCCTTTCCTTGGCCATGATCGGCACCGATCGCGGCGCTGATCCCAGGGGCGAGACGACGACCTCCGTCGTGTTGAAGCGGCGGGTGGGCGACGGGCCGTGCGACAAGAGTCTCTACAGCTTCCGCCACGCATCCCAGGACGTCGCGGTCCATCACAATGCGATCGACCTGATGTTCGACACGTGCGGGATGTTGCACCTGGATGCGGTCAGCGGTCCAAGGAACCGGATCGTCAAGGTGGCAGGCGCTTCCCTCGCGGACATCAAGGAGCCGCCGAAGGAAGGCTGGATGGAACAGTCGATCACACCCGAAAAAGGGGGCCTCTACCTCATGCAGATCGACGACGGAGCCACCCGCGGAGTCGTGAAGTTCCGCATCACGGCAGCCTCCGATTCCGAGATCAAGCTGGAGTGGATCGCCGAATGGACCCTCGA
>CAYRQC010000662.1:0-2627 GCA_964426265.1 uncultured Phycisphaerales bacterium
GTGAGCTCGCGCCACGCTCCCAGCTGCCGCGCGAGATCCTCGAACGGCGCGGAGGGAGTTCGCCCGCCGCCGCGCAAGTCTTCCTGCTCGTCGCGGTCGCGCCCGAGCTCGAAGAACTCCTCGCGCTCCGCGACGCGCGTCGTGTCGAGCCAATGCGACGAGCTCCAGATCAACTTGTGCCCGCGCGAGCGCAGCGACATGCGCCGGCCCTCGATCGCGAAGCCCGAGAGTTCGCCCGAGATGTCGCTGAGCGCGTAGCTCGGCCGTTCGGTCGCGTCGACCGCGCCGCCGAGGAGCGGCACGAGGCTCGCACCGCTCGTCGCGAGCGCACCCGCGCTCCCGACGACGTCGAGCACCGTCGGCGCGACGTCGAGCAGGCGCACTTGGCTCTTCACGCGCACGCCGGCGTGCTCGCCGCCCGGCATGCGCACGATCAACGGCACGTGCAGCTCCTCGTCGTACAGGTACGTGCCGTGATCGAAGTAGTAGCCGTGGGAGCCGAGGCCCTCGCCGTGGTCGCTCGTGAGCACGATCAGCGTGCGTTCGAAGCGTTCGGCGTTGCGCAGCGCTCCGAGCAGGCGCCCGACCTCGGCGTCGGCGTAGGAGATCTCGCCCGCGTAGAGCGCGCGCATGTTCGCGACGGCTTCGCGATCACCGATCAGCGCTTCACGCTCGTCGGTCGGGAGTCCGTACCAGTCGAGCGCGTCGGGCTTCGCGCCGTGCGCCAGCGCGAACTCCGCCGGCGGCTCGTAGGGCGCGTGCGGATCGTAGAGGTGCACCCACGTGAACAGCGGCTCGTCGCCGCGCGACTCGATCCAACCGATCGCGGCGTCGATCGTTTCGCGCGCCGCGCGATCGGCGCGGCGCACTTCGACGCCGTTGCGTTCCGCGACTCGGATCGCGACGTCGACGACGTGCAAGCGCTCGGCGATGCGCGGCACCCAGTTCCACGCGAGCATCTGATCGTCGAACCAGTCGAAGCGCGGCGCGAGTCCGCACGCTTCGTCGACGAGCGTGAAGCCCGAGACGAAGGCCGCGGTCGAGTGCGTGCGTCGCAGCGCGTCGGCGAGCGTCATCACCTTGTTGCTGACGCGAACGCCGTTGGAGAGCGCGCCGTGCTCCGCCGGAAACAGTCCGGTCAGGAGCGTCGTGTGCGACGGCCCGGTCGTGTTCGCCTGGCTCGTCGCGTCCTCGAACAGCACGCCTTCGCCCGCGAGTCGATCGAAGTTCGGCGTCTGCGCGTCGCTCGCGCCGTAGCAGCCGACGTGATCCGCGCGCAGCGTGTCGACGGTGACGAGCAGCACGTCGGTCTTGCCTGCAGTCGAGGTCTCGGGCATGCGCCGCTCGGGATGGGAGGCGGCCGCGAGCACGACGAGCGCGATCACACCGAGCGACGCGGCGTGCGGCGCTTGCTTGCCGACGAAAGCGCGCGCGGCGACGAGGAGATTGAGCGCGGCGAGCGCGTAGGCGCTCCACTGCGTCGCGCCGCTCGTCCAACGCGCGGCGATCACGATCACGAGCGCCGAGACGAGCGCACCGAGCAGGCTCCACCAAGTTCGAACGCGCGTCGCCATCGGCCACCAGGCGAGGATCTCGCGCAGCGTGAGGCACAACGCGGTCGCGGCGAGCGCTGCGGGCACGAGCATCCAGAGCCCGACTTGCCCCGTTCCCGCGAAGGCGAGCACGGCGAGCAGCGCGCCGAGTCCCGCGCACGTCGACGCCGGAGCCGCGCGATGTTGCGGCCGCCCGGAGAGCGCCAGCGCGAACAACACGCACGGGACGCTGAGCAACGCGCCGAGCAGCGCGCAACCGAAGCCGCCGAGCGCGATCAACTTACACGCCCACTGGACGTAGCGCGCGTCGAACTGCGCGAGCACCTTCAAGCTCTCGCCGAGCCCGACCGCCGCGCCACCGAGCGCTCCGAGGCCCGCGGCTCGGCCGAGCGCGAGGCCGAGCGGCTCGTGTGTCGGAGGGCTTTGCTCTGCGCCGGTCATCGGGGGCGGGGGCGGCACGATAGCCGCTATCGACACGCGCACCAAGCGAGCCTGACCTCGCGCGCGGCGCGTGTCTCGCCGCGAGCGCGTCCACGCGACTGTCATCGCACGCGCGAACCGTTCGCGGGAACATGCGCGCCGCGAATCCCGCCGCCGCTCCCTTCATCGCGCGTCGTCCGAGGCGCACACTCTTCCGCGCCCGTGCTTCCGTATCTCCAAGTGCAGCTCGCGTACGCGCTCTCGAGCGCCGTCGCCGTGGTCGTGCTCGAGCGTGCGCTTGCGCGCTCCGCGTACCTGCGGGAACGTCCGCGCGCGCGAGCGCTGACCGTCCTCGGCGTGCTCGCGCTGCCGCTGACGGCCTGGCTCGTCGCCGTGCGCGCGATCGACGGCGAGCACAGCACGTACCAATTCGCGTCGATCGCGATGGGCTTCTACATCGCGACGATGTGGTTGCCGCTCACCGCGCTGTTTCGAGTGGTGCGCGAGCGCCGTCGCGACCTGCTCCTCGTCGGCGCGAGCGTCGCGGCGATCACGATCGGGCAGTACGCGCTGTGGATCGAACCGAATCGGCTCGTGACGAGCACCTACACGCTCGCCTTCCCGCAGTGGCCTGCGGACGCAGCGCCGCTGCGA
>CAYRQC010000663.1:0-5233 GCA_964426265.1 uncultured Phycisphaerales bacterium
ATCGGGCTCGGGAAGATGTTCGGCTTCAACTTCGTGGAGAACTTCGCCTCGCCCTACAAGGCGGGCAGCTTCACCGAGTTCTGGCAGCGCTGGCACCTCTCGCTCACCATCTTCCTGCGCGATTGCATCTTCATCCCGCTCGGCGGCAGCCGCGGCACGAAGTGGCAGACGGCGCGCAACACGATGATCACGTTCCTGGTCGGCGGTCTGTGGCATGGCGCCTCGTGGCGCTTCCTCATCTGGGGCGGCGCGCATGGGCTGATGCTGGTGCTCGAGCGCCTCTCGGGGAAGGGCTGCCTCTGGTGGTTCCTGCCCAAGGCGCTGCGCACGCTCGTCCTGGTGGCGATCTTCCAGTTCAACTGGATCGTCTTCCGTTGCGCGACGTTGCACGATGGCGCCGTCTACCTCGGCGCCATGTTCGGCGGCAACGGCACCGCCTCCGGCCAGGCGATCGCCGCCGGCACCGTCCTGCGGCCGTACTACTGGATCGCGCTGCTCGCCTGCGCCGCGGTCACCTTCCTCGGCATCGAGACGCGCCACCTCGTGAAGAAGGCGGCGAGCAGTTGGCTTCTCTCCGGCGCGGTGACGATCGCCTTCCTCTGGAGCGTGCTCGCCCTCTTCGCCCAGTCCGAGAACCCGTTCCTCTACTTCCAGTTCTGAGAGTGCTCATGGCTACCGACACTTCTGAAACGCGGAACCGCTCGTGATGAGCCAGCGATGAACCAGCCGACGCAACCGACCCAACCGACGCAACCGTCGCAGAAGGCGACCCACCTCGCGGAGCGCCCGCAGGAGGCGTATGCGCGCACCTCGCCACCGCTCCGGTTCGCGGCGTGGACCTGCTCGCTGGTGGTGTTTGGCGCACCGCTCGGGCAGGTCGTCTACGAGCTCATGGGCGGCAAGCCGGTCCAGGCGCTCGACTACCTGCGACCGTTCAGCCACGGTCCGGGCGACCGTCCGATCGGCCGCTGGGTCGCCGACCTCGCGGACGATGCCACGAGCGCGCCGCGCCTGCGCGAGTTCGAGCAAGGGCTGCACGAAGCGTCGTTCATCACCCGCGCCGTGCTCCCGTGGTACCAGTCGTTCCTCACGCGCCTCTTCGGCCAGGGCAACAACAAGGCGGTGACCGGCCGCGACGGCTGGCTCTTCTTCGCCGACGACCTCACGAGCGCCTATGGCCGGGGCTATCTGACGCCCTACCCGACGCGCCGCGTGCAACGCATCACCCGCGACGAGGTGCAGCAGTTCATTCCCGGAGCGAGCGAGGGGCTGATCGATCTCGCGACGCGCCACCTCGACACCAGCTCGGTCACCGAGATCGACAGCGGCGGGAGCGCGGCACTGGCGGCGATCGCCGACTGCAAGGCGCAGCTCGACGCGCGCGGGATCAAGCTGCTGCTGGTCCCCTCCTACAGCAAGGAGATGCTCGACGCCGACCGGCTGTCGCGCTTCAGCGCCGACCTCCAGAGCGCGGTGAACCCCGACCTCGAACGCTTCTACGACGAGCTCACGCGTCGTGGCATCGACTTCGTCCGGATGGACGAGCTCTTCGCGCAGTGCCGGGCGCAGATGAAAGATCCCGGCGAGCCGCTCGCGCTGCCGCGCGACACCCACTGGTCACCGGCGACGATGGCGTTCTGTGCCGCGAAGATCGCCGAGCGGGCGCGCGCGCGGCTCGGTGAAGGCGGTGCGACGCCGACCGCGAGATTCGAGAAGCGCTCGGCCGCCATCACCGGCAAGGGCGACCTCGTTCGCATGCTCGGCCTGCCGGAAGGGCAGACGCTCTACCCGCCGATGGAGCTCACGATCGAGACCGTGGTCGATCGCGCGACCGGCGAGCTGGTCCGCTCCGATCCGAAGTCCGACGTGCTCGAGATGGGCGACAGTCTCACCAAGGTCTTCTCCGATCCGACGCTCGGGCTCGGCGAAGGCGCGGGGCTCGCGGAGCACCTCGCGCTGCACCTGACGCGGCCGCTCGACGTGATCGCGATCCCGGGCAAGTCGGCGAGCGGCACGCGCGACGTGGTCGCGCGGCGCGAAGGGGATGGGCTCGCCGGCAAACGGTTGGTGATCTGGCAGTTCGGCGTGCGGATGCTCGCATCGGGCCCCGACGAGTGGCGGCTGGTCGAGCTGCCCACGCCGGGCAGCGGCGCGGCAGACGGCGAGCACCACGCCAATGGCGGCAATGCCAGTGGTGCGAGCGGGCGAGTCGGACAGCCGATCGGGACGAAAGGCCGCTGGAGCGACGAGATCCGGACGCCCGACTACGAGCCGCCGGAGAGCGTCCCCAAGGAGCGCGTCAAGGTGGTCGGCGAGATCACCGCCGTCTCACGCATCCCCGGCAACTTCGACTACTCGAACACCCTCGTGATGCACGAGTTCCGCGTGGTGCGGGTCGTCGACGGGGCGCTCTCGCCCAAGCTGAAGAGCGATCGGATCTGGGTCGCCTTCCCGGGGCGCATCGACGACGAGGACCTGCCCATGAGCCTGTTCGAGGTCGGCCGCCGCATGGAGATGGTGCTCGAGGACCATCGACTGCGGTTCGACGAAAACGTCTCGATCCAGGAGGAGATGGACGCCGGTCGGATCATCTACTACCCGCTCGTCTGGAACGACGCGCAGCAGTAGTCACCGCAACCGCGTGCCGCCGCCATCCGGACGGTGCCAGGCATCCACCCACGGGTGATCCGTGCCTGGCACAAAAGACCCGGTGGATCTGTGCCTGGCACCAATCAGGCGGGTGATCGGTGCCAGGCACAAACCCATCACGCGGACGGTGCCGGGCACGGATCCAACTGCGGACCACGATTGCTCCGGGGCTACTCGCCGAAGATCGCGACCTTCTTCCACTGGTCGCGCGGCGCGAAGCAGGCGCCGGCGAGACACCAGACGACCAGCCGGCGATTGGTCCACTGTGCCGGATCGCGGCGCGAGAGCGCCTGGCGCGTGGCGAGAATCGCGCCCGACGACGGCGCCACGATGTCGAAGCGGCGCCCCACGAAACGCGCCAAGTGAGTCCCGAAGTCGCAGCCGTGCGGCCGATGGATCGTGACGAAGCTGTCGCCGAGGAGGAGCAACGAGCTCGTCGGGTCGGCGCACTCGAAACGGCCACCGAAGGGGTCGCGCAGCGTCGTCGCGACCAGCCGCTCGTCCTTGGCATCGCGCGAGAGCGCCGGGTCGCTGTCGCCACCGATGACGATCTTCTTCTGCTCCACGACGAAGTCGCGCGCCTCGCGCAGCGAGCCGACCTTGATGCCGTCGAACCGCGCCACCGCCTCGGCGACGGCACGCGCACCGGCTTCGACCGCTGCTGGTGTCCAGTGCGGGTCGGTGCGCAAGTAAATGCCGGCACTCCCGGATGGACCGCGCAACCCCGCGAGCGGCGGCCGGAGGTCGATCGTGTCGATGCCGGCCGCATTGAGCGCGAGCAGCAGGCGCACGGTGCCACCACCCATGCCGGCGAACCCCTCGAGCGACGGCAGCGGGAGCACCAGCTCCGGCTCCATCTCGATTCGCGCCGGGATCGCGACCACGAGCAGGTCGACCCCGTGCGTCCGTAGCTGCGCGGCGAAGTCGACGATCACCGGCAGCGGATGACCGGGCAGCTCCGCGTCGGCATATGCCGGCAAGGAGCGCCCGGCGGCTGGGGTGTGCCACGCGACGAAGCCCTCGATCGTCGGGCGCGGCAGCGAGCCGTCCGCCACCCGCAGGTAATCGACGTTGTCGCCCGTCCAATCGGTCGGCCGCTGCGCGAGCGTCGTCAACGCGGCGAGGAACGGCTCCTGTTGGCCAAACTGCTCCATCGCCGCCAGCTCGAGCTCGAGCGCCTTGCGCTGCTCGGCAAGCCGCGCCGTCCGCGGGTCGACTGGCCGCGCGGCCGGAGCGATCCGCTCGGTCGGCGGCGCCTGCTGCGCCTGCACCAACCACGGCGCGGGGGCCGACGCCATCGCCGCGATCACTACGACCGCCGCGATCACCAAAGCACCGCCACCTGCGTCTGCCCGCCCCAGTACCACGCCGCTCACTCCTGCTCGAGCGGGATCGTCTTCCAGCGCAGCGCCGGCACCAGGATCGTCTCCGGCACCAACCAGACGATCGTCTTCATCGTCTTCCAGCGCTCGGGTTCGCGGCGGCCGAGCTTGCGGCGCGTCTGGTCGGCGGCGCCACCGTCGGCCTTCAGCACATCGACCTTCTGGCCGGTGAAACGCGCAAGCTGCGAGCAGAAGTCGCACGCCGTCGCGCTGTGGAGCCGCGCATTGCTGTCGCCGAGCACCACGATCGGCGCCTCCGGGTCGATCACGTCGAAGAGCTGGTCGCGCTGTTCGCCACAGTGGAAGAGCGCGTTGCCGCGCACCGGCTCGAGCTCCGACCCGCGCTTGATCAGCGTGTCGCCCGGCTTGTAGCCGAACTCGCGCGGCTCGACGCGAAAGTCCCGGCCTTCGACCAACGTGCCGCGCTGGTACGACGGCAGCTCTGCCAGCCGCTCCGCCACCGCCATCGCGGCCACCTCGTAACCGCGCGGCGTGAGGTGTGGGTCGGTGCGCAGGAAGACCTGATCGGCCGGCAGCTCGCCGAAGCGCGCCGCGACGAGTGGCGCCACCAGGCTGATCGCCTCGACCCCGCCGCGCGCGAGCTCGGCGACGAAGCGCTGCGTCCCCTCGCCCATGCCGGCGAAACCGGTGGCCGGCAGCTCACAGACCAGCTCGGGATAGATCTCGAGCCGCGATGGAAGCAGTACCACCAGCAGCTCGAGCCCGCGCTCGCGCAGCTGCCGATCGAAGTCGACGATCGCCGCGAACGGATGGTTGGCGATCGCGAAGTCGACCGCCACGAGCGGCCCGCTCTCGCTCGCGCGCGACTGCCAGCGCACGAACGACGTGAAAGCGCCGAGCGGGACGCAGCCCGCCTTCACCGGCTGGAATGGCAGCGACTCCGGATCGCCGGGGTTGGCGTCGACGACCGTCTTCAGCGCCGCCGTGAAGCGCGGCTCCTGACCGAAGGCGTGCATCGCCGCGAGCTGCGCCTCGGCCTGTTGGCGCTGGGCATCGAGACGAGCCGCGCGATCGGGGGCAACCGGGGTCTCACCGGAAACCGTGTCCGGCGCGACCGGCGCAACCGCAGCGGGCGGCGCCGTCTGCACCGCTGCGAGTGCGAGCTCGATCGCGACCACCGCCAGCGCGGCGCCGCTGAACTGGCTCCATTTGCGAGTCACGTGCCACTCACCTGCTGCTCA
>CAYRQC010000664.1:0-3063 GCA_964426265.1 uncultured Phycisphaerales bacterium
CATCGAGTTGGATCGGACGAAACGGCAGGCGCGCCGAAGCCAGGGAAGTGCCTGATTGAGGTCGCGCGCGGTCTCGAGGGGCAGCTCGACCATATCGGTGGCGTCTTCGCCCTTCTTGCCGGCATACGCCCGGGAGTCGCGGACCTTCAGCGCATCTTCGCGCTGGCGCGGGTGGAGCTTGACCACCACCCCCGCCTTGGTCAGGAAGGCGAACAGGGAGCCCTGGATCGTGAAGCTCGTCCGGCTCGGAGTCCGCTGGGCCTCGACCCCCTTCCAGCGCAAAAGAGTGTCCTCGAGCAGCGCGGCGACTTCGGATGCCATCTTGGTTCCTGCAACGGGGTTAGGGCGGACCAGTGCCCCAAGAGCGGACGGAGTTAGGCGCGGAATTGTAACGAAACGCGGACGCCGGCGGAAGCGGTGCGATCTCTCAGTCTCAGCCTGGGTTGCTGCCGTTCGACCGCGCGGCGTCGGCGTGGAAGTCTTGGAGCGCGCGTGCCCGCAGGCCGAGGCGCTGCCGGGAGTGGATGGCCGCGACGACGGCCCGGGCGCCGCTGATCGTGGTGATCGCCGGAATGCCGTGCTGCACTGCCTGCGTACGGATGACCATCTCGTCGCTCCGCGCCTCTTGCTCCGGCGAGGGCGTGTTGATGACGAGGCCGACCTCGCGGTTCTTGATGATGTCGACGACGTTCGGACGCCCGCGCCCGATCTTGTAGACGGCCGTGACGTTGACGCCGGCCGCCTTGAGCGCGCGGTAGGTGCCATGGGTCGCGTAGACGTGGAAGCCGAGCAGCGTCAGCGTCTTCGCGATTTCGATGGCCTCGCGCTTGTCCGAGTCCTTGACCGAGATCAGCACCTTGCCCTCGGTCGGGATGTTCTGGTTCGCGCCGAGGTAGGCCTTGGCGAAGGCGAGCCCGAGGTCGGCATCGAGCCCCATCACCTCACCGGTCGACTTCATCTCGGGTCCGAGGATGGTGTCGGTGCCGGGCAGCTTGCTGAACGGGAAGACCGGCACCTTCACGCTGAAGTGGTCGGGCCAGACCTCTTTGGTGAAGCCGAGCGTCTGCAGCGTCCCGGCGCCCGCCATCACCTTCGCCGCGATACCGGCAAGACCGACGCCGATCGCCTTGCCGACGAACGGCACGGTCCGCGACGCGCGCGGGTTCACCTCGAGGACGAAGATCTCCTCGCCCTTGATCGCGAGCTGCAGGTTCATCAGGCCGACCACCTCGAGCTCGCGCGCGAGGGCGTGCGCCATCGTGCGGATCTCCGAGATCTGCCGTTCCGAGATCGTGTGGGGCGGCAGCACGCAGGTCGAGTCGCCCGAGTGGATCCCCGCCTCCTCGATGTGCTCCATGATCCCGGCGACGACGACGGTCGTTCCATCACTGATCACGTCGACGTCGATCTCGAGCGCGTTCTCGAGGAAGCGACCGATCAGGATCGGCTTCCCGGGTGCGGCATCGACCGCCTCCGTCACGCAGCGGGCGAGCTGCGCCTCCGAGTAGCAGATGTTCATCGCCCGCCCACCGAGCACGAACGACGGCCGCACCAGCACCGGGTAGCCGATGCGCTTCGCGATCGCCGCCGCCTCGTCCTCGCGCATCGCGATGCCGCTCTCCGGCTGCCGGAGCTTCAGCTTCACGATCAGCTCGTTGAAGAGCTTGCGGTCCTCCGCGCGATCGATCTGGGCTGGCGACGTCCCGATGATCGGCAGCCCGCGTTCCATCAGCGCTCGGGCGAGGTTCAGCGGCGTCTGCCCGCCGAACTGCACGATGACCCCGTGGATCTCCTGGCTCTCATAGACGTGGATCACGTCCTCGAGCGTGAGCGGCTCGAAGAAGAGCTGGCTGCTGGTGTCGAAGTCGGTCGAGACCGTCTCCGGGTTCGAGTTGACCATGATCACGTCGAAGCCGGCGGCGCGCAGCTCGTAGGCGGCCTGCACGCAGCAGTAGTCGAACTCGATCCCCTGGCCGATCCGGTTCGGACCGCCGCCGAGGATCATGATCTTCTTGCGCGGGCTGCGGATGATCTCGGTCTCGCCCTGCTCCCACGTCGAATAGAAGTAGGGCGTCTCGCTCGCGAACTCGGCGCCGCAAGTGTCGATCAGCTTGTAGACCGGCGCGAGCTTCTCGGCCTTGCGGCGCGCGCGGAGCGCGTCTTCGGTGGTGTTCCAGAGCCGCGCGAGCTGTGCATCGGAGAAGCCCATCCGCTTCGCCGCGAGCAGCGTCGCGCGGTCGCAGCTCTCGAGCGACGGCACTTTGGCCAGCTCCACCTCGAAGTCGACGATCTCCTTCAGGTTGGCGAGGAACCACGGATCGAAGCCGGTCAGCTCGTTGATCCGCTCGGTCGTGACGCCGAGCTTGAGCGCGGTCCGCGTGTGGAAGAGCCGGTCGGGATTGGGGACCGAGAGGTTCTTCAGCACCACCTCGAGCGGCGGCACGGTGCCGGTCAGGAACGGATCGCGCGCGTCGAGCCCGAAGCCGCTGCGCTGGATCTCGAGCGAGCGGATCGCCTTCTGCAACGCCTCCTTGAAGGTGCGACCGATCGCCATCGTCTCGCCGACCGACTTCATCTGCGTGGTGAGGGTGCGGTCGGAGCCGGGGAACTTCTCGAACGCCCAGCGCGGGATCTTGACCACGCAGTAGTCGAGCGTCGGCTCGAAGCAGGCGAGCGTCTTCTTGGTGATCTGGTTCTGGATCTCGTCGAGCGTGTAGCCGACGGCGAGCTTCGCCGCGATGCGCGCGATCGGGAAGCCGGTCGCCTTGCTCGCCAATGCCGAGCTGCGCGAGACGCGCGGGTTCATCTCGACGACGATCATGTCGCCGTCGACCGGATTGATCGCGAACTGGACGTTGCTGCCGCCGGTCTCGACCCCGATCTCGCGCATGATCAGGAACGCGGCGTCGCGCATCAGCTGGTATTCGCGATCCGTGAGCGTCTGGATCGGCGCGACCGTGATCGAGTCGCCCGTGTGCACACCCATCGGGTCGAAGTTCTCGATGCCGCAGATGATGACGCAGCGATCCTTGCAGTCGCGCATCACCTCGAGCTCGAACTCCT
>CAYRQC010000665.1:0-21010 GCA_964426265.1 uncultured Phycisphaerales bacterium
TTGCTCGAACGCGCGCTCGAGCTCGATTCCGATGATCCGACGGCACACGAGATGGCCGCGCTCGCTCACCAATCGCTCGGGCGGATCGGCGAGGCGTGTCGCCACTTGGCGCTGGTCGCGGAAGCGCTCGAACGCGCCGGCGATCGTCACCATGCGGCCGAGATCCACCTGCGGATCCGCGACCTGCTGCCGACCGACGTCCACTGCCGCGAGCGGCTGGTGCAGCACTGGCTCGACGAGCCGGCATTCCTGGCGAGCACGCGCTACTCCGCGGAGGTCGAAGCGCTCGAGCTGGTCGCGATCCTGCGCGAGCTTGGGCGCGTCGCGCAGGCGTGCGAGCTGCTGAAGCGGCTCCAGCGTCCGTTCCACCAGGACGGCCGCGTCGTCGCGCGGCTCGCCGATCTCGCGCTCGAGCTCGGCGACCCCAAGCTCGCGGTCGAGTTGTTGCTCGCGACCGCCGACGAGCTGCAGCAGCAGAAGCAGCCAGCCGCGGCACTGCGGCTCTATCGCCGCGTGCGCACGATTGCTCCGCATCAAGAACGGCTCGAGGCGCGGCTCGCGGCGTGCGCGCGAAGCGGCGCGGCCAGCGGACTGCCGAGCGGTCGCATCCTGCGGCTCGCGGCCGGGATCGTCGCGCTCGCGGGCGGCGCGTTCGCGCTGCTCGCCTACAACCGCGAGGCGCTCGCCGCGTGGTCGTCGTTGCCGATCGAGGAGCTGGCGCTCGCCGGTAACTTCGAAGCGGCGCACGCGGAGCTCGGCGCCTTCCAGCGGGACTACCCGCTGTCGCTCGCGACGCTGTTGGTCAAGGAGAGCGCGCGCGAGCTGTCGGCCCGCGCGACGCGCTACGAGGACGAAGCGAGCGAGCGGCGCGATCGGCTCGCCGTCGAGCGGACGCGTCGCCAGCGAGTCGCCGAGCGGGCGTACGCCGAGGGGCTCGAGGCGCTCGCGAACGGTGATCGCGAGCGCGCGCTCGCGGCGATGGAGAAGGCGGAGAGCTTCGCCACGGAGCCGCTGTTCATCGCCGACAAAGCACCGGCGACCAAGGCGCAAGAGCTGCGGGCCGCGCTTGCCGCGGCGCACGATCAGCGCACCGAGTGGAGAGAGGCGTGCGAGCGACACGACTGGCTGGCGATGAGAGAGATCGCACTCGGCGCGGCGCGTGGGGCGGCGCGTGAGCGACTCGATCCGGCGCTCGCCGCGGAGCTCGTGGTGCCGGTCCGAGTGACCGTCGAGCCGGCGGATGCACTCCTCACGCTGGAGCCAGCGGCGGCGGACGGGCAGCAGCTCACGAATCCGGCGCTGCTCCTGCTGCCGCCCGGAAGCCGGCTGACCTTGAGGGTTACGCGCGCGGGCTACGTTGCGGATGCGCTGCCGATCGTGCCCGAAGAGGCATTCGAGTGGAGCGTGCGGCTCGATCGCGCACTCGACGTGGTGGCCGAGCTGCCGCGCAAGACGCGCTATCCGCCGGTGCTCGAGGGGGACGGTTCGGGCGATCTCTCCGACGCGGGCTCTGGTGGCCGTTCGAATGAGGTCGCCTACTTCGCCTGCGAGGATGGGCGAGTCGTCGCGCTCGACGCGCGGACGCTCGAGGTTTACTGGGTGCAGACGCTTCCCGATCTCGACGCCGCGGAAGCGCTCCCGGTGGTCGATCGGCAAGGTTTGCGCATCGCGACGCGAGGCGGCCGCACGGTCTGGTTCGATCGCGTCACCGGCGACCTCTTGCACGTCCAACCGGGGCTCATCCCAGAGCCGTCCGCGGAGCTGGCGCGCGAGTCGTCGATCGCGCTGCCCGACGGCGGGCGCCTCTCCGTGAGCGAGAACCGCCTAGTTCGCACCGACGCGGCCGGAACGCTGGTGGCGACCTGGCGCGCACCGTGGCGCATCGAGTGGATGGTCGCGGCGGCGGGGGGCGTGCTCCTCGGCGGCGGCGCCGCGATTGCGCGAATTGTTCCCTGATCGCGCCAAGCCGGGCGACGACGGCGAGTCCGCCGGTGCAGATGGCCGATGACTGCTCCGGCGAGCGGTCCGCACTGCGGATCGTCGCGCACCGTTTGACTGCCGGGAGCAGATGTCGTCGTGGGATTCTTGGCTCGCTCGCGCGATCGGTTGCTGCTGCCGCGCAAGGTCGCGCGTTGGCAGAAGGAGCCGTCGCCGACCGCGCTCTGCGACGTCGTGCAGACGCTGCTGCGCCTCGATGAGATCGCGAAGGCGTGGACGATCGCACGCGAGGGCTACGCACGCTTCAAGGAGCACGAGCTCGTGCGCGAGGTCTGGCGCAGCGCGGGCCGCGCGCACGCGGAACAGGGGCTCGAGCTGGCGCGCGCCGAGCTGCGCACGCGGCCAAGCGCGGCGGCCTACCTGCGGTTGGCGCGCTTCTCCGTGCTCCTGCGCGACGGTGCGTCGGCGATGACTGCGCTGGAGGAGTGCTTGCGGCGTTTTCCGACGGCGGCCGCGGCCCATGCGGCGCTCGCGGAGCTGCTCGAGCAACGGTGGCTGCGCGACCTCGCCGCTGCGGACGGGCGCGCCGTGCTGCTCCATCTACGCAAGGCGTGGCGCCTCGACGGTGCCGACGGGGCGCGGCCGTTGCGGCTCGCGAGCTTCTTGGCGCGGGCCGGTGCTCCGCGCGCGGCGCTCGAAGTGGTCGACGAGCTGCTACAGCTTCACGCGACGAACGCCGCCGCGCGCACGTTGCGGGCGAGCTTGGTGCAACGGATCGCCGTTGTCGCGGCTCACCCCGCACGCGACGCCGACGGCGCGGTCGGTCGCAGTGATTCCGAGCCGGTCGACGACTCCGACCAGGCCGAGGACGTCGACGCGCTACTCCGCCAGATCGAGGAGAGCGGCCGCCTCGACGGTGATGCGGGCGACGCGGCACGGGTCGCGCGCGAGAGCGAACGGCTGCGCGCCTTCCTGCCGGCGCTGCGCCAACGGACCGGTTGCGAGAAGGCGCTGGTGGTCGAGCCGAAGGGGCAGGCGTGGGACGAAAGCGGCGCGCTCGGTGCCGGCCCGCTCACGCTCCTGGCGGCGAACCTCGCACGCTCCGCCCAGTTCACCGCGCGCCGCTCCGACCTCGGTCGGCTCGCATCGGTGGCATTGGAGACGACCGGTGGCGCGCTGCTGATCGAGCGCGCGCAGCGCTGCTCGGTGGCGGTGCTGCTCGATCAGCCGGAGGAGGTCGCGCGCGCGCGCCGCGGGCTCGAGGAGCTGGTTGCCGGAAAGCTGCACGCGGCGCCGATCGGGCCGCCGGTGCGTTCGCAGCGCTCGCGTCCGCCGGTCGAGGGGATGCGGCGATGAAGGCGATCCTGAAGCGGCTCGAAGGGGCGGAAGGCGTTCGCGGCGCGTGGCTGATGACGCTCGATGGCGTGATCGTGGCGTCATTGCCCGATGGCGTCGATCATGCGCGGACGGCCGCCTTCCTGTCGGCGGTCCTGGTAAGTGTGCACAAGAGCGCCGAGCAGCTCGGGCTCGCGCCGTTGCGCCGGCTCACCCTGGCGGCGGAGCGGGGACGGCTGCTGCTGGTGCCGGTTGGCGAGCTGGCGATCGCGGTGCTCGCCGACCAGACCACCGATCTCACGCCGGCACTCGACGACGTGACCGGCTTCACGCGTCGCCTGCTGCGCGAGAGCAAGGTCAACGTGCCGGTGTAGCAAGCGCAAGCGACCCCCGAACCGAACAGGAATCAACCCGGGACCGAATCAGCCGAGGAAGGTGCAAGCGATGGTTCAGATCAACTTCGCCCGCAAGGAGATCAACTGCAAGATCGTCTACTACGGGCCAGGGCTTTCGGGCAAAACGACCAGCCTCGAGGTGGTGCATCAGCGCACACCGCAAGGTCACAAGGGCGAGCTGACGTCGATCTCGACCGACGGCGATCGCACCCTTTTCTTCGACTTCATGCCGCTCGACCTCGGGACGATCGCCGGCATGAAGGTGAAGTTCCATCTCTACACCGTGCCCGGGCAGGTTTACTACAACTCGACGCGCAAGCTGGTGTTGCTTGGCGCCGACGGGATCATCTTCGTCGCCGACTCGACGCCCGGTCGCATGGACGACAACCAGCAGTCGATCGAGAACCTGCGCGAGAACCTCACCGAGATGGGGCGTGATCTCCACAAGCTCCCGTTGGTGATCCAATACAACAAGCGCGACCTCCCGAGCCCCGTCCCGCTCGCCGAGCTCGAAGCACGGCTCAACCCCAACCAGGTGCCGACCTTCGAGACATCGGCGAAGACCGGCGAAGGGATCTTCCAGGCATTGAAGTCGATCTCGGCGCTGGTGCTCGAGGACATCAACTCGAGCGACCGCAAAGGCGCCGGCGCGATCAGTGGCGCGCGGCGCCCGGTGGCGGCAACGGCGGCGGGGCCGTCTGCGAAGCCGGCCGCGGCGGGCGCGTCCGCCGTGGCGAACGTGTCAGCGGAGCCGGGCGTCTCGGATGGCGCAGCGGGTGGATCGGGAGTGATGCCCGACCGCGTGCCGGCGAAGGTGCTGCGTCCGATGACGCGTCCCGGTGTGGCGGCGGTTGCGGCCGCCGCGGCACCCACGGCCAAGGTTGCGGGAGTGTCCCTCGCGGCCGCCGCCTCATCGGCATCCGCGAACGAACCGGCCGAAGCAGCAGTCGCAGTCTCGGAGCCACCGCGCCTGCGCTCGACGATCACCGAATCGCGGGCCGCCTTGAAGAACGAGGTGCGTCAGGTACAGCGGAACAAGACCGCGCCCGTCGAGCCACTGCCCGCGTCACCTCTCAGCGGCAACACCAAGATGGTCCTTTTCATGGCGCTCGGGATCCTCGCCGGTGCCGCCGCCGCCGTCGTGTCGGTGAAGCTGCTGTTCGGTCTGTGACATTGCTGGTTGGCGCCATTGCCTCCGAGCCCGCTCGCGGTGTGCCCACTCTCTCCACGGAGCCCAGAGATGTCGAACGACCAGGAGCTGCGCGACCGTCGGCTCATCTTCTATCGGAATGATCTCGCACGGATCGATCGCGCCATCGAGGAGTTCCTCCGTCTCTCAGGTGCCTCGAGCGTGCTCCTGATCGACAAGGAAGGTCACCTGATCACGCGCGCCGGCGCGGCGCCGAGCTTCAACCTCGACACCATCTCCGCTCTCGTCGCCGGCTCTTTCAGCGCCACCCGTGAGATGGCCCGCCTGCTCGGCGAGGAGCAGTTCTCCGCCCTCTACCACCAAGGCGAGCGCGAGAATATCCAGCTCTCTTTGGTCGGCGACCGGACGATCCTCACCGTCCTCTTCAACGAGGCGACGACGCTCGGAATGATCCGTATCTACGTCGCCGAGACCATCCGCAAGCTCGAGGACCTCTTCGCCGAGATGGGCCGCACCCACCGAGACGACGCCGGCAGCGCGGAGATGGCCGCGCTCGCCAACCTCGAGACGTCGGCCAAGGACACGCTCGACGCGCTGTTCGACGGGAACTGACGCGCGACGTCGTCCCGTTGGACGGTGAGCTGACCCTGGACGGCGACGAGAGCGCGGTTCGAGACAGGAAAAAGTCAGGCAGTCTTGCATCGACGAGTGCCTGCCGTTGTGCTGCTCGATCCGCCGTCGGAGGTCCGTTGTGGTGTCGACCCATGTCCGGGTCGACGACACGAAGCGGTAGACCGCTCAGGCTATGGGATAACATTGTATTGCTATTGCATCGGCGGAACTTGACGGCGATATCGGCAGTGCGCGCATCCAACGCGGCGACTTCGCCATCGCCTGTTGTGTCTCACGCTCCTTGGAGCCTCCGTCTCACGCTCCGTGGGACAGAGCCCCGGCAGAGTGATTTCATGAGCTCATGAGCCCAAGGCTCATGGCGCGCGAGGTCACGCCCTGGCGCGCTCCACGCGTCGGAAGTGCAGCTCACCCCAGGAGCCGCGATCGACGACGGTGATCTCGGTGTCGACGCAGTCGATGGCGAGCTGCTCTTTGCGCAGCCTTGCGTCGTACTCGAGGAAGTTGCGCGCGGAGGAGTAGGCGAGGAGGCAGCGGTAGGTCTGCGTCGCGATCAGCAGGTCGACCCGGACCTGCGGGGTGCAGACCGGGCGGACCTCACAGTCGGCGCAGCGGCGCGACGGGGTGATGGTCGCGTGGATCGCGGTGACGCCGTCCAGCGAGCGGCACGCGGGCCGGCGCTGGCGGTAGAGCGTGCGCGCGCCGCCAAAGTCGTAGATGCGGGCGATCACGATCGGGACGGGCCTTGGCGCGCCCTGAAGCGCGAGGCCGTCGTGGCGGACGTCGAGATAGGCGAGGAGCGCGCGGTGGAGGATCTCGCGCAGTGGTACGGGACCTTTTCTCTCGGGTGAGTTCATGCCGACCTCAATCGAGCTCGAATCTCGCGAGCGCGTCGGCGACGTGCTCGGAATCGATCAAGCTCTTGCCAGAAGCGGTGGCGAGCACACGCCGCACGATCGGCAGGAGGAGGCCGGGCGCGCCCTTGCCGTGCTCGAAGATGGCGTCGAGACCCTTCTCACACAGGCGCTTGGCAGCGGCCGGGCCGAAGTGATGGGCGATGAGCTCGGATAGCTCGTCGCGCTTGAGACCGAGGAGCTCCTCGCGGACACTGATGCGCCGCCACAGAGGCGGCTGTGCTTTGAGCTCCGCCCGTAGTCGCGGCAGCCCGGCCAGCAGGACCTGGACTCTTGGCGCCTGGTCGAGATCCGACTCGACCAGCGCGCGCGCTTCACCGAGCGTCTCGGTGGGGAGATCGTGCGCCTCGTCAAACCACAAGAGGAGGCGATGCGACTCCTCGCCAAGCGCGCGTTGCAGCCGCTCGAAGGTCAGCGCATGACACATGCTTCCGCGCACGCGCAGCGTCTCGCTCACGACGCGGACCAGACCGGTGGCGCCAAGCCGCGCCGCCTCCGAGAAATAGCACACCCGGATGCGGGTGCGATCGAGCTCGGTCTTGAGCTTCTGCAGGAGCGCGGTCTTGCCGGTGCCGGTCTCGCCGGTGACGAGGACATAGGGGTCGTTGGCTTCGAGGAGCGCGGTACGGACGACCCCGTGGACGCGGACGAAGTCTTGATACAGGAAGGGTGGAGTCACGGGGCGTTTTCTCCGGTGTGTGTGTTGGCGCGGTCGTGGGTGATCTGGCGCTCGAGGTGCTGGAGGTAGACGGCGAGCGGCCGCCCGCTGCTGAGCGCGCGCTCCGTCGTGGTGCATGCCGCGAGAAATGGCCGCCTGGCGATCGGTCCGTGGCGCTTCCAGAACGAAAGGACGAGCTCGGCTTCGTCCTCGCTCGCCGGGACGGCGCGACCGACGAGGTCCTGGAGCGCGCGGAAGACCTCGGGCAGCCCGAATGCCGGCTCGGCGTTGTCGCGCACGCGTCCCTGGAAGCGCTCGACGAGCTTCTGGAGCTGACCTTGCGGCCGCTCCCGATTCGGCAGCACTGGTGGCGGCAGCGGCTTCTTCACAAACGGAGCGAGCGCGATCTCCCGATCGTCGTCGGTGACCAGGAGCGCGGCGACCAAGAGCGGGTCGAAACGGAAGCGGGAGCGTTGGCCGGCGTGCGGTCTCGGGACGATGAAGCGGCCGCTCTCGAGCCGCACCTCGCCGGTGGCCGGGTCGCTCTTCTTCACGACCTCGACGAAGAAGGCGCGGGAGAGATCGCTCGCGCTGACCTGGCGGGCGGAGCTTTTTCCAGCGAGCTTCTCTTCGGGAGAGCAGCCGAGCGAGCGATGCGGGTGCTTCTGGTAGATCAGCGCGATGAAGGCGTCGAGCAGCTCCTGGAGATGCGCCAGGTCGCGGACCTCCTGGACCGCGAGCTCGGCCACAAACCAGCGCCCGAGGCTCTTGTTGAACGACTCGATCTTTCCTTGGGCGCGGGGATTCTTGGCCCGGACGGCATTGCGGTGCACCCCGAGCCGTGCGAGCCCGCTGCGGAAGGCGTGGCGGTCGAAGGCGGAGCCGTGATCGAACTGCATGCGCGCCGGCAGGCCAAAGCGCAGCACCGCCTTCTGGAACACCCCGATCGCGGCCCGCTGGTCCTCGGCGCGCGCCACACACGCGGCGAGCACGGCGCGGCTGTGGTCATCGAGGATCGTGAGCACGTGGACGCGCACGGCTTGGCCACTGCTCAAGGTGACGCGGAAGGGACCCTTGCCGTCGAGCTGCCAGCTCTCGTGCGGTGCGCCGGCCTCGTAGAGCGACCACAGCTTCGCGGGCTTCCGGTCGCGTCGCTGCGCGACCGTGGCGTAGGTGGGATGTGTTTTGAGCTGGCGCGCCAGCGACGCGCGCGAGAGATCGAAGCCAGGGAACTCCTCTGCGAGGTAGACGCGCAGCTGGTAGAGCGAGCGCTCGGGACGCTCGAGCAGGAGCCGGATCGCGTGCTCGATCCACACGGTCGTGTCGCGGCGGCGCTGGCCGCGGTCCTTGCGACGCCGGGGTAGCAGGCCATCGAAGCCGGTGGCGGCGAAGCGCCGGATCCAGCGCTGTAGCGTCGTCCGCGGGATCCTGCGCTGCTGGCCGTTGGGCCAGACCACCTCCCGGCGAATGAGCGCCTGCCTCGCGCTCCGCTTCAGCGCAGAGGAGAGGGTCGGGTCGATGAGCGGCGCGATCAGCTCGAAGCGCCAGGTGGCGATCTCGATCGGGGTGGGCACTTCTCGTCTCCGGAGTGTGGTTTCCGGCGAGGAGACTGACGCTTTCTCGCGACCCCGCGTTCAATCGCCGTGCGCGAGATACCGGTCGGGAACGAGAACGGCGACGCGAGCGCGAAGCCGATCACGCGGCGCCGCCAGGCGCACAGCGGAAGGTCGCTCTTCTTCTCGTCGAGCGCCTTTGCGATGAGCAGCAGCCGCGCCAGTGCCGACAGTCGCTCCCGCCGCGGCTCGCTGCGGTAGCGACGCGGATCGACCAGCGGGGACGCGCGTGCGAGCACCGGCTCGCTCGACGGGCAGTGCACTCGCACCTCGGCGAGCACCGCGGTGAAGGGATCTCCGAAGGCGCGTGGACCAAGATCACGACCGAGCGCGTGGCGGCCGAGCCCCTCGGTCCAGGCGTGGAGCGTCGCGTGCTGGGGGCCAGGTCCGAGCAGCGAGTCGACGACGGCGCGCAGCCCCTGCTTGCCCGGCACGTACTCCGCGCAGGCGTGCTCGATCACGGAGAGGCCGTAGGTCTTGCGCGCGAGGACGTCACTCGGCAGGAGGCGCGCCCGGTGAACGCATCCGCGACAGTGCACGAGCGCGAGCGTCGCCTGGACGAAGACGAGGCACCACTCCCCGAAGGGATCGCGATCGAGGAGGACGAGCCCGCGAGTCACTCGGCTCGACGTCAGCCGAAGATCTTTTCGAACCGCAAGGGCACCGCAGCTCGGCCGGCAGTCGGAGCCGACCCACCGCGAGCATGCGCGAGTACTCGCGGTAAGGTACGTCGCAGGTCATCGGCATGGAGCTGCTACTCCACGTCGCTGGCCGTGGAGAGGCGCTCCAACGCCTCTCCACACTTGCTTCAGCGCCCACGCTTGAGCGTCGTCGACGTCCCCTCAGGCTACCCCCAACGCGCCTGCTCAATCCCTGAGCCGGGAACGATGAGTGCGGGAGCCCGTGACCGGTTTTCTCCTCTCGTTTCGCATGAGCGGAGGAGCCCGTGAAGCAGGAGGAGCCCAAACGCGGGAGGCCAATGTGTGCCGATCAGCGCGAGATGAGCAGCTCATTTATTGTGAGACGCGACAGTAGGCGAGGAGAGCTTCGACTTCCTGGGGTACACGATCGGGAACTGCTACTCGGAGAAGACCGGGAAGCTCTACCTGGGCACCCGACCATCGCGCAAAGCGATCGGGTCGATCCGCGCTGCGATCAAAGCGATCACGCTACGGAGCACGACCTGGCAATCGGAAGAAGACGTAGTCACCCGCCTGAACCAGAAGCTGGTCGGGTGGGCCAACTACTTCTGCCTGGGACCCGTCGGCAAGGCCTACCGAGCCCTTGATCTGTATGTCTCGGAACGGCTCCGCCGCTGGTGGTGTGCGAAGCACGGCAAGTGTCGGCAGGGCAACTCACGACTGCTGCCGCCCAAGCTGCGCGAGCAGCTTGGCGTGGTACGTCTGCAAGTGCCAACACACCACCTGCCGTGGGCGAAGGCATGATTCCTTGGACGAAAGCCGGATGCGGGAAAGCCGCCCGTCCGGTTTGATGAGCGGGGTGTGGAAACGGGTCATGGTGAGGACACTGAGGCACCGGCAACCGAAAGGGTCGGCAACAGATAGGCCTCACCTTCGATACCGCGCCACACCTCGACTCTACCCTGCTGGTCCGGCGACTTCGCCGGACGGACGTCGGACGGTGGACTCACACAGGCCCACAAGTCAATGCATCGTTGGTCCGTCTTGAAGAGCTGCAGTCACCACTCAGCTACCGCACGCCTACCTCGTGAGCGTGTCGATCACGCGTGAGATCGCTCGTTCGCATACGTGGCAGAAGCTGGTCGGGTTGCGCGTGAACATGATGCAGTCGACACTTGGACGGTAGAGCGCTTTCGCTTCGTAGCCGCCACCCTGGAACGCGCCGACCTTGCCGTACGACGGCTCCTTCGCGAGCTGCGCGCTGCCGATCAGCTTGATCGCGCGCATCAACGTCTCATGGGTCGCGTCGTCGGCCGAGCGCTCGGTCGCTTCTTTGCGCTTTTGCTGATAGACCAGGTCGAGCGCGTCGTAGGTTGCCTGGTCCCACGGCGTCGGCAATGGTGTCTCCGGCGCGACGAGGTCCTTCCACTTGAGTTTCGCCGGATCGAGCAGTGCCGTGATGTTCGGCTCCCACGGTTCGGTACCGGGCGGCGTGAAGCTCTCGTAGGCGACTTGTGAGGTGTAGTACTCATCGGCGAGCCCGCCGAAGCTGTGGCCAAACTCGTGGACGAAGACATAGCTCGCGGGCTCGGTGTCGGCGGCGCACGTGCACCAGAGGTGGTAGATGCCACCGCCGCCATACTTGCGCGTGTTCGCGAGCAGGATCACGGTGTCGTAGGGCGCCTGCGCCGCAAGCTCGCGCAGCTCGAGATTGGCGAAAGTGAGCATGTAACGGTCGGTATCGAACGCATTGAACTGCAGGTGCATCGGAGTGTCGAGAAAGAGGTTGCGACGCGGATCGGTGACGCCGGGCTGCGGGGCCGGAGCAAGAATCGCGCGCACATTGAAGTCCGATCGGCGGCTCTTGAACGGCTCGGTGGCGAAGAGGGCGCCAGTCAATCGGTGGACATCGTCGATGAAATCGTCGCGCTGCCGCCCGGTGTAACCGTCGCCGACGATCAGCAGGTCGACCTTGGTCGCCGCCGGGCCGCTTTCGATGATCGGCATCACGCCGCCATGCGCGGTGAGCGGTGAGCGGTCGACGAAGCGGCTGCCCGGGTCACACTCGGCGCGCCACAGCTCCTTCCAACTGAGGTCACCCTGCCGTTTGTCGAGCGCGAGGATCACCGGTCCCTTCGGCTCGGGAAACCGCTGCGATTCGTGCAACGCGCGCCATCCCGTCTTTGCCTCGCTCGTCGTCTCCCACTCACCATAGATGCTGCTGAAGCCAGTCGACCAGATCGTGTCGCCACTCTTGGCGTCACGCACGACGAATCGGTACTTGCCAAGGTCGAGCGTGTCGAGCAGCTGCGTCTGGCTGCCCGGCCAGTCGCCTTCGAGCCGGACGCGGTCGGGCGCGATGTGCTCTTCGTTGGCCGTGCCGCAGTGGTGATAGTCGCAGCGCAACGTCTTGCCGGTGAAGTGGACGGCGAATGCGTCGCCCTGAGCTGGAGTCGTGGTCGTCGCCGCACGAGCCGACGGCAGACACCCGAGAAACGTGACGACCAAGCAGCGGGCAACGCGCGACATCCGGCTCTCCTCATCGACGCGTCGCCAGGAAGCGCGACGAGTCACCGACGGCGCTCCCTTATAAGTGCCGCGATGATGCTCGATCTTCCTCTGCCGACCACGACCAAACCCGTCCGCTGCCCCCACTTCGGCCCGTGCGGCGGCTGCACGTCGCTCGACGTCCCCTACGGCGAGGAGGTCCGCGCCAAGGAAGAGAAGCTCCGAACCGCGTTCTCGCGGCATGCGGAGCTCACGAAGGCGCCCATCCTGCCGATCCTCGGTGCGAGCGAGCCGCTCCTCTACCGCACCGCCATCAAGGTCCCGTTCGGCTGGTCGGACCACGGGCCGGTCGCCGGCTTCTTCGAGCGACGCAGCCACCACATCGTCGACCTCACCACTTGCTTGATCCAACACCCGAAGCTCACCGAGCTGGTGCTGGTCACGAAGGAGATCGTCGGCGAGCTAAAGATCGCGATCCACGACGAGCGGACCGGCCGCGGCATCCTGCGCCATCTGGTGGCGCGCGTGGCGGAAGGGACCGGTGAGGTGCTCGCGGGTCTCGTGGTGCAGGCGCAGGGGTACGGCAAGATTCGCGGTCTCGCGATGAAGCTGCTCGAGCGCCTCGGCCCGAGCGGCCTGGTCGGCGTCGTGCAGAACATCCACACCGACGACGAGGACCACGCAATCCTCGGCGACAAGACACTGCCGCTCGCCGGCAGGACGTGGCTCGACGAAGTGAGTGACGGTCTGAAGATGCGCACGTCCCTGCAGTCGTTCGTGCAGGTCAACGCGGCGCAGGCGCAGGTCCTCTATGGCGAGGTGCTGCGGCTCCTCGATCCCGCCGGCCATCCGCAAGACGCCGCCGACCTCACCGGTCGCATCATCGTCGACCTCTTCTGTGGAGTCGGGCCGATCGCACTGCGTCTGGCGCGCGCCGGCGCGACCGTCGAAGGCGTCGAGTACAGCCGCGACGCCGTGCGCTCGGCACTGTGGGGTGCGAAGGCGAACGGGCTCGCCGCGCGCGCCCACTTCCACGCCGGCGACGCCGCGCAATACCTCGAGAAGCTCAGCGCCGCCGGCCCGCTCGATTCGATCGTCGTCGATCCGCCGCGCCGCGGGCTCACGCCGCGCCTGATCCAGGCGATCAGTGCGAGCAGCGCCAAGCAGCTCGTCTACGTCTCCTGCGACCCGTTCACGCTGGCGCGCGACCTCGTCGAGCTCGCGAAGAGCTTCCAGCTCGCCGCGATCCGCCCCGTGGATCTCTTCCCACGCACGTTGCACCTCGAGGCGATCGCGCTGCTGCGGCGGGAGTGAGCGCGTCGTCGTGGACACGCGTTTCGAGCGTTTCGAGCTTCTCGTCGCCGGTGCCGGGCCGGCCGGAATGGCGGCAGCGATTGCGGCCGCGCGGATGGGACGACGCGTCGGCGTGCTCGACAAGGCGGCGCGACCGGGGGTGAAGATCCTGCTGAGCGGCGGCAACCGCTGCAATCTCACGCACGACTGCGATGCCGCCGAGATCTCCAAGGCGTTCGGGCGCGCCGGTGCCAAGTTCCTGGGCGCGGCCTTGCGCGAGCTGGGGCCGCGCGAGCTTCGTGCATGGATCGAGTCGCTCGGTGTGCCGACCAAGGTCGAGCCGGGCGGCAAGGTCTTCCCGATCTCCGATCGCGCCGTGGACGTCCGCGATGCACTCGAGCGTGAGCTGGTGCGCAGTGGTGCAATCTTCATCGGCAAGGCGGCCGTGCGGAGTGTGGCAATCGCGGCGACGGAGCGGGCCACCGAAACGTTCGTCGTCGAGACCACCGCCGGCACTTTCACTGCACCGCAGCTCGTCCTGGCAATGGGCGGTCAGTCCTATCCGCGCGTCGGCACAACCGGCGACGGCTATGCACTCGCGGTGTCGCTCGGACACACACTGGTTCCGCCGACGCCGGCACTCGTCCCGCTGTTGATCGACGTGCCGTGGATGCGTGAGCTGTCGGGAGTCACGCTCGACGATGTCACGCTGGCACTCGAGGTGATCGGCCGCGTGTTCGAGCAGTGCCGCGGCGGCTTCCTCTTCACACACTTTGGCCTGTCGGGCCCGGCGCCGATGAACCTCGGCGGTGCGGTGGCCGAGGCGCTCGCGAGCAGCGTCGCCGCCAGCGTGGCCCTGCGCATCAACTTCCTGCCGAGCACGACCCGCGCCACGCTCGAGTCGCAGCTCACCGCCGCGGCTTCGACCTCAACGATGACCGACCAGCGGCTGCTTCGCACCTGGCTCGCCGATCGCCTGCCGCGCCGGGTTGCCGAGTCGTTGCTGCTCACGGCGAAGATCCCGCTCGAGCGCGCCTTGCCGCAGATCGCGAACTCCGAGCGTGGCCGCCTGCTCGATGCGCTCTTTGCCACGCGAGTCCCGGTCGCCGGCACGCGCGGGTTCGACTTCGCGGAAGTGACGCGCGGCGGGGTCGCGCTCTACGAGGTCGACCCGACGACGCTCGCCTCCCGGGTGGTGCCCGGCCTCTATCTCGCCGGCGAGCTGCTCTACCTCGACGGGCCGATCGGTGGCTACAACTTCACCGCCGCGTTTGCCACGGGCATGCTCGCGGGCCACTCGGCCGCGGCGGCCGGCGCCAAGCTCCCGTCTCCGTAGTTCCGCATCGATCCTGCCTCATCCATCGCACCCGGCCGAGCCCGGCGACTGCAGCTCGACGAGCGCGATCGCCAGCGAGGAGTGCACCACGCTCACCTGCCCGAGCTGCAACGAGGCGCTCGTGCGCACTCGCCATCCCGGCGACGTGCAGTGGGCGTGCTTGCATTGCCGCAGCCGGCTCGTGGCCCGGTCGACGCTCGAGCGACTCGCGCAGCCGGAGGTGGCCGACCAGCTTCGCACTGCATGCAGCTCGCCGCCGTCCCGCAGTGACCAGTCGTGCGCAAGCTGCCGCCAGGCGATGGCGCGCATCCAGTTGACCGTCGAAGGCCTCGCGCTCGAGCTCGACCACTGCCCACGCTGTCGCCTGGTCTGGTTCGATCGCGGCGAGCTCGAGCAGATCCCGTGGCGGGCCCACCATCCTGCCGGTGAGCCGCTCGAACAGGCCGTCGCGCGAACCCACATCCAGGACGCGGCGCGCGAACGACCCGCGAAACGGACCGGCATCGACTGGTCTCCGGCACCGCCGCTGGCCGATGCGCCCGCGACGCCGGCGGCCGCGCTTGCGGCGCTGGGCATCACGGCAGTTCCACCCGGAGGCTGGCGGCGAGCGCGGTCCGTCGCAATCCCGATCGTGGCGTTGGTCTGGGTCCTCGTCTTTGCACTTCAGCTCGCGCTCTCCGGGTCGCGAACGCCCTTGCTCACCTGGATTCCAGGCGATGTCGACCGATCCGATTCGCACGGTTTTCCTCACATCAGCGCGCGCCACACTCTCATGCGGACCGTCAGCTCGATGGTGATGAGCCTGTTCGCGCACGCCGACGGGTGGAATCTCGTCAAGGATCTCTGTTTCCTCGTCCCGCTCGGTCGCGCGGTCGAGCTGCGCTTCGGGTCGATCAGGGTCGTCGGCCTGCTGATCTACACCACATTCTTTGCTGCGCTCCTGCATGCATTCGCGGATCCGGAGTCGACGCAACCCTACTTCGGCGCCGATGGCGCAATCAGCGGTCTCATCGTCGCCTTTGCACTGTTCGCGCCGTTCGAACGCGTCGCGCGTGTCGTTCCAGTGGTTGCCTTCGCAGCCGCATGGTTCGTGATCGTGATCGTCACTGGTTGCATCTCCGGGCTCGGCGCGAGCAGCAGCAGCACGCTCATGGCGCACCTGGGTGGTGTGGCATCGGGTGCGGTGATCGGTGTGCTGTTGCGTCACGGGATCTGGCCCGCACGACGAACCACCTCAGTGAACGGATCGGATCGGCTCGGACGTTGACGTCGAGCCGCCCGGGTCGCGCTGCGGCGAGAAATCTGTAGCGGCTTCTCCGGCTGTTACATCAGCCGTCCGACCAACGCGGGGATCGCCTGCTCGACGCGCAGCGGCCGCGGGCCGAGCGTGACCGGTTCGAAGCCGTGCCCGACGAACAGCTCGAGCTCGCGGTCGATGAATCCACCTTCCGGTCCGAGCGCGAGCGTGATCGGTTCGCTCACAGCGCGCGGACACGGCGGCTTCGCCCCAGGATGCGCGATCAAGCGGCGCGAGCCAGCCGCCAGCGCGTCCAACTCCACCTTCGCGAACGGCATCAACAGCCGCCGCGTCTCGATCGCTGGCAGCACCGTGTCGCACCCCTGCTCGAGCCCGAGCAGCAGCTCCGCTCGCACCGCCGCCGGCGCCAGCGACGGGCTCTTCCAGAAGCTCTTCTCCACGCGCCACGAGTTGACCAGTACGAGCCGCGCAACGCCGAGCGTTGCCACCGCCTGGAGCACGCGCCGCAGCGTCTTCGGGCGCGGCAGCGCGAGCAGCAACGTGAGCGCCAGCTTCGGCGGTGGGTCACGATCGAGCTGCACTCGCAGCACCGCCCGCACGTCGTTGATCGCCTCGATGAGGCCGGTGCCGACCCGCCCGCCGAGCCGGCCGACCTTCAGCTCGCGGCCCGTCTCCGCGCGATGGACCAGGCGCAGGTGATCGAATCGCCGGCCGCGAAGCTCGGCGCGCGCCACGGCGCCGCCGTCGCACGCGGCGCGTGCTTCGGCCGAGGTGAAGTCGTCATCGAAGAGCAGGACGAGATTCACGGGATTCCGCCGCATTGGTGTTGCGAGGTTGCAGCGCTGTTGCCGCGATGGTGCCGCAATCGCCGCGAAGTGCCGCGACCCGTGCAGTTCACCGCGCCCCGACGTGCAATCGCAACGTCTCCACCGCCGTCGTTGCAACTGCGCCTGCCGGTGGCAGGACCACCTCGATGAGCCGCCCATATTCATCGTCGGGCAGCATCTCCCCTTGCGCGCCGTTCATCGTCCCGTCGATCGTCCCACCGAGCGCCCGCACGATCGCCGGCACCGTGTTGCTATGGCCCGCAACCACCGCGACCGAGCCGGGCGGCAGCGCGCGCAGCTTCGCAACCAACTCGTTGCTGGCGCTCGCTGCCACGCGCTCCAGCGGCTTGCCGACACTCGTCGCCAACGGCGCGAGGGTCTCCTGCGTCCGCACGAACTCGGTCACGAAGAGGTGCGTGACACCGGCCGGTCCGAGCAGCTCCGCCACCGCCTGCGCGCGCGCCCGGCCCGCTTCGCTGAGCGGTGGATCAGTTGCCGGCTCCTTCGCCTTCTCGGCATGCCGCATCAGGAAGACGACGGTGGGTGCCGCGAGGTCACGGTTCGGTTCCGTGGCACGGTTGGAGATCCCTCCCGTCGCAGCCGCAGGAGCCGCGATCCCGCGCGCCGCGAGCGTGATGCCGGCGCCCATGACGATCGCGATCAGTGCCAGTAGCAAACGATTCATGTCGGCGACCTCCTCGCCGCGAGCCTAGCAGCCATTGCCGCTTTCTCGGGCGCGGGCTAGAACGCGTTCCTCCTTTCGCGGCCTTCCACGCGTCCCGAGGACTTCTCGATGCACCCTTCGTTGCTCCGGCGCGCCGTCGCGCTCGCCGCTCCGGTCATGGTTGGTCGTGCTCTTGCCAGCGCCGTCTTTTTCGGTGCGACTCCGTTCGGCGCTGTCCTGCTCGCCGCGCCCGCCTTGGCCTTCGCGCCTAGTGGGTCGACTCCGGTCATCCACCTCATCGGGGATCGCGGCGGCGTCATCACCTCCCACGAGGTGGGCGACACGCTGACCGTTGCCGTCGAAGGACTGACGGCGCGCGCGGCCTTCGACCTCGTGCTGCGCGACGACACGGGAGCAATGCTCGGCTTCGCGCGCGCCGCCGCAACGCCCGATGGCGAGCTCGGCCCCGAGACCCTCTGGTGGGAATCGGGCGTGACGGGCCCCGATCCGGACGGCCGCGGCAACGCCGGTGACGGTTTCTTGACGTTCGCCGATGCGCAAGCGTTTCTCGCCAATCACGCGATCACGGTCGAAGTTCGCCAGTCCGATCCGCGGTCGCCTGGCACCGGGCCGATCGTCACCAAGCTGCCGGTCCCCGTGATCGCCAGCCGCCAGTCGCCGCTCCTCTGGTTCAGCGACGCGCGCGGCAACTACCGCACTTCTTTCGTCGCGGGGAACGAGCCGATCCTGATCTCCGGCGACCACCTGCCGGCCGGCGCCGTGGTCGATCTCTTCGTGGTTGGCGATCAGATGGCGTGGGAGGTGGGCGACCCGCTCGTCGACCTCACGGGCTATCAAGGCGCAGCCCACAAGGAGCGTGTCTACCTCGCGCCCGGCTCGACCTCGTTCGCGATCCCGGTCTGGCCGGCCGTCTATCAGCGCGCCGGACGCTTCGACCTCGTGGCACGCGTCAACGACCCCCGGACCGGATTGCGCTCCGACTTCCGCGCGAGCGACCTGCTCTTCCATGGCGTCGAGACCGGTTTGCACGTCGAGCCGGCGGCGACGCTGTCGATCTCCGCCGTGACCGATATCGAGGCGCAGCTCTCGGGGCGCCGGACGAACGGCAACCGCTTCCCCGGCTTCCGCCGCCAGAGTGTCTTCCTCCGCCATGACAAGGTCTTCGCCGCCCTCGATCCGACCGACGTGCCGCCGAATCACCCGAAGCCCAAGGCCGCCGCGATCTACGTCGTGCCGGCGCGCTCGGCAGCGCAGTGGGCGGCCTACCCGCGCCTCGCCGACAGCACCGAGACCGTCGAGTTCAAGGGCATGAAGCCCGGCACACTCGAGATGTCGATCACCCTGATCTGGACCGATCCCGATCCGACGAACGATGGCGACAAGTTCGACGTCGTCCTCGACTTCCGAACCGACGTGCAGATCAATCCGCCGCTGCCCGGCACACCCGGCACTCCGCCGCCGGGAGGCAACACCTCCGTTGCGCTGCTGAATGGCATCTACGATCCGGGTGTCGACATCATCGACCACCTCGATGACGACGGCTTCGTCGTGATCGACGATCCGGCGGACACGGGGCCTTATCCCGTCGGCCGCACCGACTACAACTTCGTCGACGCCTACGACATCCCGTACGGTCAGTACATGGACCAGAACGTCGACATGCGCGCCGTCGTCGCCTATCCGGGGCAGGCAGCCGGTACCAACGTTCCGGTCGGCGGCCCCAACGGTCGCCTCCCGATCGTGTTGATCTTGCACGGCAACCACAACGTCTGCCTGAGTGGAGCTTGTAGCTGCTCCACCGGCCGTATCCCGAACCACTCGGGCTACGACTATCTGCTCGACCTCTGGGCGAGCCACGGCTTCATCGCGGTCTCGATCGACGGTTACGACATCACCGGTTGTCCGTCCGACCGTTTCATCGAGCGCGGCGCGCTGATCCTCGAGCACCTGCGCTACTGGGAAGACTGGGGCGATTCGACCATCCCCGACACCACCTTCAACGGCCGCTTCTACAACCGCGTCGACCAGCGCAACGTCGGCATCGCCGGCCACTCGCGCGGCGGCGAGGGAGTGGCGGCGGCACTCCAGATCAACCAGGACATCCCGCTCAACCACCACATCAAGGCGGCCGTGACGATCGCGCCGACCGACTACAACTGGAGCACGCCACCGGGCGGCGGGCCGCTCGAGTTCCTGGTCCGCGACACGCCGCTCTTCAACATCATGGGGACGAGCGATGGCGACGTGAGCAGCCTCGACGGCCTGCAGATCTGGGATCGCGCCGCACCCGCCGGCCAGCGCGCCGACAAGTCGCAGGCAGTGATCTACGGTGCCGACCACAACAGTTGGAACACGGTCTGGATCGATCCGGCGTGGAATGGCGGTTCGGAAGGGGTCGGCAGCGGCCGGATCACGGCACAGCAGCAGCAGGACACCGGGCGCGTCTTCCTCACCTCGTGGTGGATGGCGTGGTTGCAGGATCGCCACGAGATGCTCGCCTTCCACAAGGACATCGTGCAGTCGAAGAAGCTCGCCGCCGTCGAAACCCACTGGTCCTACGAAGCACAGAACCACATCGACATCGATGACTTCGAGCAGACCCCCGCGGACAAGTTCACCAACTCGCTGGTCGGGGCCGTGACCGCCACGCCGGCGCCGCAGAGCTTCCTCGAAAGCGGGTTCAACCCCGGCAACTACGACGGCAGCTTCTATCAACAGACCAAGGGGCTGGTCCTCGGCTGGAACGCGGTCACGACCTACGAGAGCGAAATCCCGGCCGCGTGGCAGGACACCTCGCCGTACAGCCACGTGGCGTTCCGCGTCACGCAGATCTGGGACGGCCGGGTGCTCAATCCCGGCGGGAGTCAGCACTTCGTGGTCAACCTCGAGGATGTCGCGGGTCGCCGCCAGACGGTCGGCGTCGACTCGCGTGCCTACACGACCATCCCGGTCAGCTACAGCCATCCCTACACCGGCCGCAAGTCCCTGCTGAGCTCGGTGCGCATTCCCTTGACGGCCTTCACGCAGAACAGCTCCGGCGTCGACCTCACACAGATCAAGAAGATCATCGTGACGTGCGAGTCGACCGGCCTGCTCGGGTTTGACGACATCCAGTTCACGAAATGAGGGCGATCGCGATGAACCTCCGACTCATGCGCAGTGGGCTCGCCGCCGCCGCTCTCGTCGCCATGGCGAGTGCACAGGAGGCGCCGCCGTCGATCCAGTATGGTCCGCTCACGCTGACCGGCTACGAGCTGCGCGAGGTGCGCTTCGCACGGCCCTACCGCGAGACGCGCGCGGACGGCAGCCTGAAGATCCACGACTGGGGCTGGCAGGTCGTGCTGCTCGGCGGTCGCTTCCCGGTGCGGGCGCTCGATCCGCGGCTCCTCCTCGGCGACACCTCGACCTGGCTCTACGACCGCGAGCTGCACGGCGACAGCGAGGCGCTGGTCTTCAACATCGTCGATCCGGCGTTGCTGCGCGCCGAGCGTGAGCTGCAGGTGATCTACGGCAACGACGAGCGCACGCGGACGAGCTTGCTCGAGCGGCTCGATCCGGAGCGGCTGGTGAAGCTGCCGGAAGCGCAGCGCAAGGAGCTGGGCATCCCCGATCTCGAGGGAGTGACGCTCGCCAGCGTCGAGCGCGCGGGCAAGGTGGCGGGCAGTGGTCGCATCGCCAGCGGGCGGATCCAACTGGCGGCGCGTCTCGACGATGGGCGGCTCGCGCCGCTCGTGCGCGACGTGGTGCTCGGCGCGGACGGCCGTTTTGCCGTCGAGGTTGGCCTACTGCCGGCGCGTACGACTCACGTCGTCGCGCTGCTGATCACCGG
>CAYRQC010000666.1:0-4329 GCA_964426265.1 uncultured Phycisphaerales bacterium
CGACATGAAGCGGCTGCTGCTCGTCGAGGACGACCGCGCGCTCGCGATCGGGCTCGCCGACGCGTTCGCGCTCGAAGGGTTCACGGTCACGACGGCGCGCGACGGCGACAAGGCGAGCGAGCTCCTGCGCGGCGCCGCACCGTATGACCTCGTGCTGCTCGATCTCATGCTCCCCGGTCGCTCCGGTCTCGACGTGCTGCGCGAGCTGCGGGCGCACGCGCTGCCGCTGCCGGTGCTGCTGCTCACCGCGCGCAGCGGCGAGGCGGACAAGGTGCTCGGCCTCGAGCTCGGCGCCGACGACTACGTCACCAAGCCGTTCAGCTTGCGCGAGCTGGTGGCGCGCGTGCGGGCGCTGCTGCGACGGCACGAGCGGGCCACCGGCAGCGCGCCCGACGGAGTCGCTGGTCGCGCTGGAGCGGGCGCCGCCGCACCGTCGCGCTTCCGGGTCGGCGCCGCCGAGGTCGACCTCGCCGCATTCGAGCTACGCCGCGCGGGAACGTCGCACCCGCTCTCGAAGAAGGAGGCGGCGCTGCTCGCGTTGCTCTACGAACGCCGCGGCGAGGCGGTGAGCCGCGAGAAGTTCCTGCAGCTCGTGTGGGAAGGGGGCGACCACGTCGGCACGCGCACGATCGACACCCACGTGCTGAACCTGCGGAGCAAGCTCGAAGCTGATCCGGCCGCGCCGCGCCACCTGCTGACCGTGCACGGCGTCGGCTACCGGTTGGTGGTCGACGGCGCGTCCGGAGGAGCATCCGAAGGACCATCCGGAGGACCATCCGATGGAGCGCCGCCGGCTTGACACATTGCTGACAAGCAATTGACGAAGAGCGGGCAATCGTCGCGGCTCGATCGCGTCAGATCAGCAGTTGAGGCAAGCGCCTCGCACGAACGAACGGTACGCCGAGGAGGATGACGATGAATCGGAACGAAGCTCTCACGACGCTGCTCGCGCTCGCCGCGATGGTGTCGATCGATGCAATGGCTGATGCTGCAGTCACCGCCGCGCCGACGCGACCGCCGCAGCAGACGCAACAGACGCAACAGACGCAACAACCCGAGCAGCCCAAACCGTCGCAGCCGTCCAAGCCACCGGCATCGCCTGCCGCGAAGAAGCTCGAGATGGCGCGGCTCGCCGAGGACAGCGAGCGCGACTTCGAGCGGGCGATCACCCTCTACCGCGAGCTTGGCAACGACGCCGCGGCGCCGGCCGAGCTGCGCGCGCAGGCGTGGCTGCGCTGTGGGCAGTGCCTGAAACAGCTCGGCCGCGCCGACGAGGCGAAGAGCGCCTTCGAGGGCGCGGCGGCTCTCTCCGGCGACGCCGCCGAGCGGGCGCGTCGCATCCTCGCCGGCACCGAGGAGGACCCGACGCGGCTGAAGCAGCGGATCTGGGACGCGATCGGCGCGCTCGAACGGATGAGCATTCCGAACGCGGGCTTCGACTTCGAGTCGCCGCCGTTGTCGAATCTGCTATGGATCGGCGAGCCGGCCGTGCCGGAGCTCAGCCAGTGGCTGCTCGAGCACACCGACGAGCCCGAGCTCGTGTCGCGGCTCACGATCGTCCTGATCGCGATCGGTGGTGAGGAGGCGGCGAAGACCCTGCGCACCGTCGCCGCCAGCGACGACTCGTTCCTCAAGCGGACCGTCCTCCGGTCGACCGGCGGCCGCGGAACGAATGACGAGCCGGTGCGCACCGCGCTCGCCGCGTTCTTCCACGACAGTGATCCACGGATCGTCAGCGAGGCGATGCAACACCTCGACGACAACTTGAAGTTCGACGAGCTGCAGCCGCTGCTGCACGTCGCCGACTCCGCGATGCGGTACCGCGCACTGCGAGCCGCGACGCGCTGTTCCCTGCGGTTGACGCACCAGCTCTGCTATCCCGATGCGATGCTGGATGACTTGGAGCGAGCACTCGCCGATCCATCGTCTGAGGTGCGTACGGCGGCCTGTGATGCCTTGAGGGAAGGGGCGATCCTCGGCTCCGACCGCGGACGTCGCGTCTACCTCGCGGCGCTCGCGGACGATGCGCTCTTCACGAATGGCGCCAGCGACGGTTGGGTCGGCGCCGCCTTCAAGGGTGACTTCCAGTGCTTTGCGCCGCCACTCCCCGCCGCTCTCCTGGCCGCGGCGGCGCCCCACATGGGTGGCTTCCGATGGTCACTGGGTCCGAACCAGAACCCGGCGGCAGGTCGGTCGAGCCGCGCAGGGACGTTCGAATCGCTGGTCAGCCGCAACTACCAGGACGACCATCACGCCCTGACCCAGGCATGGAGCGTGAGCGACCATCCGGAGCTCTGGAAGCTGCTGAAGGCGGGGGCGCTCGACGCGATCGTGGGCTACGCCGAGCACTTTGCGCGGCCCGAGGACGCGGTGGCGATCGCGGAGGCGCTGACGGACCACGCCACACTCTCGGTTCTTGGCAACTGGTTCAAGCTCAACGTCCCGAAGCTCGCGCCGCCGGCGCAGCAGCGAGTGATCGCCGCGCTGGCGCAGATGGTCCATTCTCTTGACGAGCAGATTCCGCGGCTCGTGAACCCGCGCGAACACGACAGCTCGCGGAGCGAGATCCTGAAGACTCTCTCCACCTTCGGCATCGTCGAGGCCGATCGCGAGCTGCTGCACGCAATCACGGTGACGCCCGGCAACTACAAGGGTCTCGCGCGAACCTTGATCGAGCGCGAGAGCCCACCAGCGCCTGAGGTGCTCGCGGAGCTGCTCGTCCTGTCGGCCGGATCGAAAGACAACAACGACAAGATGGAAGGGGAGCGATCACGGGTCCTCCAGCTGCTGGCGGCCACACGCTCGCCGCTGCTGCTCGAACGGTTGCCGCGGGCCTACGAGCTCGGGCTCGAAGGCCGCCAAATGCAAGGCAACAACGGCAACATAGCCACGTACTGCGGCATCCATTGGGCGCTGCTCGATGCCGACTCGAACGGGGAGATCAAGTTCGAGCCGCGCTTCAGTGACGACGCGATCGTGAAGAGCTTCGAGGCGTGCGCGCAGCGACAGCTCGTCCGATTCTGGTTCGATGTGAGCCAGCTACTTAGATGGCTCGAGCGGTCGGCTCCGCCGGACGGGTTGCGCCGCCGCCTCGAGCAGGTGGTCGGCCGCTACATCGCCGATTGCCCGGACGCCGAGGCGCGCAAGCGGGTGATCCATAGCTACCTCGGGTCGAAGGGTGCAGGCTGGCGCGAGTTCGCCGTCGCCCACTTCAACGATCCCGAGCTCGCCAAGTGGATCGGCGAGTACTTGCCGGACGTGCCGATGGAGCTCGTCGAGCCGATCCTGGGGCGGCTCGATGATTGGGACGGTGACGCTCGCGACAACATGCCGTTCAAGTTCGGCACCGCGACCGATCCAGCCGTCCGCGAGAAGCTCTTCACGCTGTTGCACCACCCGGCGCCGGCGATCCGCCGCAACACGATCGAGCAGCTCGCCGACAAGTTTCCCGACCGCTTCGTCGACGCCTTGCTGCCACTCGCGAAGGACGAAGACCTGCGCGTGCGACTGAACGTCTGCACCGCCTTCGGCACCGCCTTCGACCGCCGCACGATCCCGGCGCTGGTCGACTGCCTGCGCGATCCACAGGCGATGGTGCGCGACGCCGCGCGCAAGTCGCTCGAGCAGCTCCAGTTCTACTTCGACCAGAAGGGGCGTTGGTCGCGGCTGCTCGACGGTGCCGGCCTCGAAGCGAACAACGCCGCCGAGGCGCTGCTGAAGCAGGCGGGCGCGGGCCAGCCGAAGCCGTCGCGGCTCGCGGCGATCCAGTCGCTCGGCACGCTTGGTGTCGCGGAGACGCTGCCCTTCCTGATCCAGCTCATGGCCGAGAGCGATGCCGAGATCGCGACGGCCGCGAAGGCGGCGCTCGACCGCATCAACGCGCGTGCTGCCAGCAAGGAGGAGCCAAAGAACGGCGGGAACGGTAATCGATGAAGTCTGGACCACACGCTCGCGGCCGACGCGGGGGGAGGGCTCGCCTCCCTCACCACGAAGTCAGCGATGACTGCCAAGATCGATCAGCCGGAGGTGTGGTTCCGTCGAGATCGCGATCTCGGGCTCCGTCGCGGTCAGCCATGCTTCCGGCCTCAAGTGCCAGTGCCCGGCGAGGTAGTCGAGCGCGTCCTGGGTCGCAAAAAGAAGGCGCCCCTCGGGGGTGAGCTGCTGAATCGTCGCCGTAAGTGCTTGCTGCACGTCAGCGTTCGGGCCGCCGCGCGCCATCGCGAAGTGCAACTTGTCCGGCAACGAGATCACGGTGGCACCTGTGAAGTAGCGCAGGTGCATCGCCAGGTTTCCGGCGAGCAGGACGGCCCCTGGAGGCGCAGCGGCGGC
>CAYRQC010000667.1:0-12008 GCA_964426265.1 uncultured Phycisphaerales bacterium
AGGTTCATCCGGGTCGACATGGTTTGAGGCCCATCCGAGAAGGAGTACAGCGTCCAAGCGTACGATCCGGGCCGTGTCCGAGCGTGGCTCTTGACCGGGTGGCATCGATCATGATGGAAGTCGGCATCCTCCAGTTCACGATCCGACTGCGCGGTTGCCGTTCGCTCAAGGAGAAGCGACACGTCGTCAAGTCGATCAAGGACAAGCTGCGCGCCAAGTTCAACGTCGCGATCGCCGAGGTCGACGATCACGATCTCTGGCAGAAGGGGACGCTCGGGCTCGTCACGTGCAGCAACGACTCGACGCTCGTCCGCTCGCTGCTCGACAAGATCGTGATGATCGTGCGCCTCCATCCGACCGCCGAGCTGGTCGACCACCAGATCGACGTGCTCTGAGCGGTCGCTGCACGGTCCCAGAACCGCCGCCGCGACGCCCCTGAACCGAGCCGCCCGTCGCGGAGCCGAACTTCCGACGCCGCCGCGTCGTAGGTGACCACCACAAGAGGAGCCTGCGATGCCGATCGGACAAGTAGAGGGTTTCGCCGTGGGAATCGGGACGCTGGCACTGATCAACGCCGGCCTCGCCCAAAGCAAGCGGCGCAGCGGGTTGCTGTGGTTCCTGCTCTCACTCGTCCTCGGTCCGGTCGCCACCTTCTGCCTGGTGGCCTTCTGCGACACGCTTCCGCGCGACGACCAGGGCTGATAGTTCCAAGATCGACCGATCGACTTGCCGATCAGCCAAGCACCAGCTCGCGCTCCTCGTGCACGATCTCGAACACCTCGATCGTGTCGCGCACCTTGATGTCGTCGAAGTTCTGGAGCTTGATCCCGCACTCGAAGCCTTCCTTGACCTCCTTGACGTCATCCTTGAAGCGGCGCAACGACGTGAGACCCGTCGTGTAGACGACCTTGCCCTCGCGCAGCACGCGCACCCGGTCGCTGCGCCGGATGATGCCGTCGGTGACGAAGCAGCCGGCGATCGTGCCGATCTTGCTGACCTTGAAGGTGTCGCGGATCTCGACGTGCCCGATCACGCGCTCCTTCTCGGTCGGCTTCAGCATGCCGGCCATCGCCTTCTTGAGGTCGTCGAGCATCTCGTAGATGACGAAGTAGGTCTTGACCTCGACGCCCAGCTGATCCTGGAGCCGCCGCGCCTTGCTCTCCGGGACCACGTGGAAGCCGAACACCATCGCACCGCTGGTGTTGGCGAGCATCACGTCTTCCTCGGTGATTGCCCCGACGGCGCCGCGCAGCACGCGCACCTTCACCTCGGCGTGCTTCAAGTTCTCGAGCTCGCGCTTCAGCACCTCGAGGGAGCCCTGCATGTCCGCCTTGAGGATCAGCGGGATCTCTTTCTGCTTGACCGCTCCCAGCGTGGCGAAGAGGTTTTCGAGCGTGACCTTCGGCCGCTCGACCACCTGCCCCTCACGCGACTTGTGCAGGCGCTCGGTGGAGACCTCCTCGGCGCCCTTCTCGTCCTCGACCGCCTGGAAGGTGTCGCCGGTGTTCGGGAGGTCGGCCTTGAAGCCGTAGACCCGCACTGGCATCGACGGTGGCGCCTCGTCGATCTTCTCACCCATGTCGTTCTCGATGAGCCGGACGCGCCCCCACGTCTTGCCGCAGAGGAACGGGTCGCGCACCTTGAGGGTCCCCTTGCGGACCAGCACGGTGGCGACGATCCCCTTGCCCTCCTCCTTGGTGGCCTCGAGGACGATGCCTTCAGCGAGCCCTTTCTTCTCGGCGCGCAGGTCGTGGATCTCCGCCTCCAGCATGATGCGATCGAGCAGGTCGTCGATCCCCTTGCCGGTCAGCGCGGAGCATTCGACGACTCCGACCTTGCCGCCGAACTCCTCAGGCAGCAGGTTGATTCCCATGAGCTGCTGCTTGACGCGCAGCGGGTTGGCGTCGCGCTTGTCGATCTTGTTCATCGCGACGACGATCGGCAGGTCGGCGCTCGCCGCCCGGGCGTGCTCGACCGACTCGATCGTCTGCGGCATCACGCCGTCGTCGGCGGCGACCACCAGCACCACGATGTCGGTGACGTTCGCGCCGCGTGAGCGCATCTCGGTGAAGGCGCGGTGGCCGGGAGTGTCGAGGAACGTGATGCGGCCGCCCTTGGGCGAGGTCACCTGATACGCCCGCATGTGCTGCGTGATGCCACCGTGCTCGGTGTCGACCACCTTGGTCTTGCGGATCGTGTCGAGGAGGGAGGTCTTGCCGTGGTCGACGTGGCCCATCACCACCACGACCGGTGGCCGCGGCTCGCCTTCCTTCTTCGGACCGGCGGTCGCCGCCGCCTTCTTCTGCTCGCTCGCGAGGAACTCCGATTCCTCGGTCTTCTCGTGGAGGATCGTGAGGTCGCGGTTGAACTCGACCGCGATCGTGAGGACGGTCTCCTCGTCGAGCGGCTGATTGATGCCGACCGCGATGCCCTTCAGCGTCAGCAGCTTCGAGATCATCTCCGCGGCACGCAGTCCGAGCAGCGCCGAGAGCTCCTTGATCGAGGTCGGGAGCTGCACTTCAAACTTCGTCCCGAGCGCCGGCTTGAGCATCCCCGCCGGCCGCTTGAGCTTGGTGCGCTGCTGCCGGCGCGCCGGCCCGCGCTCCCAGAACTTCGGCTTCGTGACCTGCGCTTCGGAGACCGGGGCGAACTCGTCGGTCTCGGCCTGCCAACGCAGCGGCTTGTTGGCGCCCGCGAGCTTCTGCCGCTTGCGCTGCGCGGCCAGCTCCTGCTCGCGATCGAGCTCGGCACGCTTGCCGCGTGTGGTGGCCGGAGTCGTCGGGCCGAGCGTTCGCTCGAGCTCCGCATGGGTCGCCTCGGACTTGGCGACATCGGCCTTGGTGAGCTCGATGCGGCCGACGATCTTCGCGCCGCGGCGCGCCGCGGGAACGGCGCCGGGCGCCGTCGGTGCGGCAGCTCCGGCAGCCGGTGCCGCCGTGCCCCCGTGTGCCGGCGCCGACCCCGGCTTGCTTCGATGAGCTACCGGCGCCGACCCGACCCCGGCCTGATCGGGTGCCAGCGGGTTGACGGGTGCAACCTCGGACCCGGAGACGCCCGCCGTGGCGATCTCGCCGGCGACCTCACCGTCCGCCACCTCGTCCACATCACCAGCCGGCGCGGCATCCGTGTCGGTCTCGACTGGCTCATCGACTGGAGCGGCGGCGTCCTCGTCGCCCTCCTCGTCATCCGGAGAGACGTAAGCATCATCCAGCGGTTCTTCGGCGTCGATCGGCGCGGCGGCGGCTTCGGCGGCAGCTTTCGCGTCCGCCTCGCGTTGCAGTCGCTCGGCCGAAGCGCGCGCGGAGTCGATCTTCTGGCGCTCTTCGTTCGCCTTCTTCTCGACATCCTTCTTGGCCGCGTCGCCATCAAGCTTCTCGAGGATCTCGTCCTCGTTGAGATCGCGGAAGCGCCACGCCGCCTTGAGGATCCCGACCGTTCCAGGTTCGAGATTCGACGAGTGGCTCTTGACCGACAGCCCGAGCTTCTTCGCGAGCGCGAGAAGCTCCTTGGCGTCGGCATTGAGTTCCTTGGTGAGTTCGTGCAACCGCAAGCGACAACTCCTCGGGCGATCCGCCCAGGCCTTCCGCGATTCCCGCTCAGGACGACGCGACGCTCTCGCCACCCGCGGATGCGGCCGGCGGCTCGCTGTGCTTCGACTCGTCCAGCTTCTGTTCCTCGGGTTTCGGCGTCTCGACGGGGCTCGTTGCAGCCGACGCAGCCGTTGCAGCCGACGCAGCAGGCACAGCCGGTGCGACTGGCGCGGCGCCTGCTGTGATGAGCGAGCCGTCGGAGCGAATCGGCTGCAGGTTGATCTCCCACCCGGTGAGGCGACTGGCGAGGCGGACGTTTTGGCCGCGCCGGCCGATCGCCAGTGAGAGCTGGTCCTCGGTCACCCGCACGTTGGCGATGTTCTTGGCCGGGTCGAGCTTGATGTCGGCGATCTCCGCCGGACGCAGGGCGTTGAGGATCAACGCCTCCACCGACTCGTTCCAGCGGATGATGTCGATCTTCTCGCCGTTCAGCTCCTCCGTGATCGACTTGATCCGGGTGCCCCGGATGCCGACACAGGCACCGATGCAATCGACCCGCATGTCGGCCGACGCGACGGCGATCTTGGTCCGGTAACCCGGCTCGCGAGCCACCCGCTTGATCTGGATGATGCCGTCGACGATCTCCGGGACCTCGACCTCGAACAGGCGGCGGACGAGATCGGGATTGGTCCGCGAGAGGATGATCCGTACTCGCAGCCCGACCTTCTTCACCTCGGTGATGAGCGCCTTCACCCGATCGCCGACGGCGTAGCTCTCGCTGCGCACGATCTCCGAGCGCGGGAGGATGCCCTCGCACTTGCCGAGGTTCACGATCAAGTTGCCGGCCTCGATGCGCTGCACCGTGCCGGTCACCATCTGGCCCATCTTGTCCGCGTACTGATTCAGGACCACGTCCTGCTCGGCCTCGCGGTGGCGCTGGATCATCACTTGCTTGGCGACCTGGGCACCGATCCGGCCGAGGTCGGTCAACTCGACCGCCTTGTCGCCCATGTACGCTTCGACCTTGCCGGACTTGCGATCGATGTGGACCTGCAGCTCTTCGCCCACGTCGAGCTTCTTGCGCGCGGCGCTGGCCAACGCGAACTCGAGGGATTGGAAGAGGTACTCCTTGTCGATCTCCTTGTCGCGATGGAGGGCGTCGATGATCCGAAGAATCTCAGCGCCGTCCATTGGAGGACTCCTTTTCCACCGGCACCAGCCAGCTGCGATGAGCCCACCGGCAGGGCTCAGTCAGCGCGATTCCCAAAACGCCGCCGGCTCCGCCCCTCTCGCCGTAACGAGCTGGACAGAGACGAAAAAAAGTGGGCAGGGCCCACTTCTTCACGCGGCGCCAAGAAAAAGCGGCAGGATCGTACCGCCCGCAGAGCAGGAGATTCAACCGAGCGTTTTCCGAGCGAGACCTTCAGCCCGTCCAGCTGCGCTGAACGTAACCCCTTTCCTCATCGCATCTTTCGCACTTCTCACGAGCCCCGCGACGGGTCAGTCAGCGGATCCAAGTGAGCCGCGGCGCGATGCCGACCCGTCAGCTGGGAGCATTGCGCGCGGTCGACTCTGGACGCTCGCCGCTCCCAGCAAGGCGGCGGATCTCTTTCAGCACATCAACAATTCCGCAGGTCCCGACGTGGCTTGGTCCGACGTCACCCGACTCGACTGGATCCGTCGTGTGCCGGCACCCCCAGCGGAATCGGACGCTCCCCGCTGGCTGGCGGAGCTTGGGCGCTCGCCTCTCCACGATCAGCTGCTCCTCGAGTGCATCACGACCCTGCCGCCCGAGGCTGCTCGCCAAAACCTGCGCGACCTCGCTCGACGCGCGCGCCTGGGAGAGCTGACCACCACTTCAGCCTCAGTGGTGGCGTGGCTGCGCGGAAACGTCGAAACGACGGTAGGCGCCGCCGATCTCTTCACCGACAGCCTGCGGCCAGAGCGCGAGTGGGCGTTTTTCGCCCGTCTGGCGTTTGACCGCGTGCTGACCGCGGCACTGAGGCGCGGCGACGCCGTCGACGTCGCACGACTGCAGGACGAACTTCGCGATCGCCACCCCACGTTGCCGCAGCTGGTGCTCGACGCCGCCGCAGCGCGCGCCCTGATGCCGCAGGGAGCCCTCCCACCATCCCAGTCCCCCATGCCACCACGAGACATCGCCGTGGCGGCCCTGACCGATGCGGCCGGTGCCGAGCCGGGCGCGCTCGCGACCGCGGCTCTGGCGCGGCGAGGCAGCGCGCAGCTCGGCCTTGCCTGGCTCGCTGCAGCCGCCCGTGATGTTCCGACCGCGCTCCGGCATGCGACCGAGTCGCTCGCCTTTCCGCGCTCACCGCTCGCTCACGAAGACCCGCTGCACGCCCTGGCGCTGCGGGCGGCGATGATCGCCGCGATCGCCGAGGCCATCACCGGCGCGGTCGACACCGCGCCGCTCGCGGTCGCGTTTGCTCGCGCTCCGGTCGATCAAGAGCGCTGCATCGCCAACGAGGCGTGGTACGGCGAGTTTGGCCCGCTCTTCGGCCGCGAGCTGTTGCGAAGCGCCGGGCGAAGCGATGCGTGGGTGCGCGGCTCGCTGGCGATCCTCGAAGCGGTCGAGGCGAGCCATGCGCGCCACGGTCACGGAATCCTCGCACGCGCAACCGGTCCCGAGACGCAGAAAAGTGATGACGAGCGCGATCACGAGCGCATCGCCGCGTGGCTCTTCGTCTCGATCGCCGAGGCGCAGCTCTTCGATCTCGGCGACCCGACGGCGGCGCTCGCGCTGATCGAGCCACGCCTCGTCCGACTTGGCGAGACCAGCGACGGAACCAACCAGGAACTGCTTGTCGAAGCAAGCATCCTCGCCGCACGGGCTGCGACCTACGCGGGCTCGATCGCGGAGGCTGAGCGTTTCGCCGAGGCGGCGGTGCGCTCCGCCCGCAGCCTCGCGGCCGGCGCCAGTCGCGAGTTCGTGCTCCAGATCGCCCTCGCGAACGCGCCGACTCCACCCACCAGCCGACTGCTCGGCCGTGCGGATCGCCCCTACTCGAGCTTGCTGGCGCGCGCGCTGGTCACGCGCGCGAATGTGCGGGCCACGCTGCTCGGCGACACCACGGGCGCGGCCGAGGATCTTTTCGATGCCGGTGCGAGCTGGGCGTGGGACTCCGATCGCTGGCTGCACCACGCCACCGACTTCGCGCGCCGCGGACGCGTCGTCGAGGCGCGGCGCTGCCTCGAGCGCGTGGAGGGCACCGTCGAGCGCGCCTATGATCGCGCCTGCGCCACGGCCCTGCTGGGTGAGCGAGACACCGCTCTCGCCTTGCTCGCCGAGCACCTCGCGTGGCCGGGACGGACCGCCGCCGGGCGCGCGCTCGAGATCACCTACCTCGCCCGGGATCGCGATCTCGCCTCATTGCGCGACGACCCGCGGTTTCCCCATCGCTGAACCGCTCGCCGGAGCGGCAGAGACCCGCGCCGTGACCCCATGAACGACCCCATCCCGATCGAGGTGAATGGAGAGCCGCGCCACGCGCCGGCCGGGACCACCGTCGCCGACTTGATCTCGCAGCTCGGTCTGCCGCTCGAGCGGATCGCGATCGAGCTCAACCGCACCCTCCTCCCGCGAGCGAGCTTCTCGCGTACGCTCGTGGCCGACGATCACCTCGAGATCGTCACCTTCGTGGGAGGCGGCTGATGTCCAACGCAGAGACCCCACCGGAAGGCGAGCTCCTCGACGAACCGCTCCGCATCGGTGGACGCTCGTTCCGATCGCGGCTGTTGCTCGGCACCGGCAAGTACCCGAGCCACGCGATCATGCGCGCCGCGCACGAGGCATCGGGCACCGATTGCGTCACCGTCGCGGTGCGACGCGTCGATCTCACGGGCAAGGAGAAGAGCCTGCTCGACTGGATCGACCGCTCGCGAATCACGCTGCTGCCGAACACGGCCGGCTGCTTCAACGCGCAGGACGCGATCCGCGTGGCGCGGCTGGGACGCGAGGCGGGGCTCTCCGAACTGGTGAAGCTCGAGGTGCTCGGAGACAAGCTCACGCTCTTGCCCGATCCCGTCGCGACCCTCGAAGCGACGCGCACGCTCGTCAAGGAGGGCTTCGTCGTCCTCGCCTACACCTCGGACGATCCGATCATCGCGCAGCGGCTCGAGGAGGCGGGCGCCGCGGCGGTGATGCCGCTCGGCTCGCCGATCGGCTCCGGCCAGGGGATCAACAATCCGCGCAACATCCGCCTGATCAAGAGCGTGCTCCGGGTCCCCGTGATCGTCGACGCCGGCGTGGGGACGCCGTCGGATGTGACGCTCGCCTTCGAGCTCGGGATCGACGGCGTGCTGCTCAACACTGCGGTGGCGCAGGCGCGCGACCCCGTACGCATGGCGGCCGCCATGCGACATGCCTACCTCGCGGGCCGCCACGGCTTCCTCGCCGGCCGGATCGCCGTCACCGAGCACGCCCGAGCGAGCAGTCCGGAAGCCAACACGATCGGCTCGACATGAGAGACCCGCGATGACGCGCCGCGTGGTTGACTCCGCGCTCGTCGAGGAGCAACGGCTCGCGAAGAGCCTCCAGACGATCGACTTCCAGACGGTCTGGAGCGCCGCCGCCGAGCGCCATCCCGGCAAGCCGGCGGCCGGGCCGTGCCGCATCTGCAACGGCCGCTTCGGCCCGGTGCTCGACAGCACGGAGCTGATCCGCGGGATCTCGTTCCTGACCGCGCACGCGGTCGTCGACGGCGCGCTCGTGCTGGAACAGGTCTCGAGCACGCGCCACCACGACGACCTCGACAGCGTGCCACCGATGGACGCCATCGCGGCGTTCGAGACTCTCTCACGCGCCGAGTCGTTCCTCTGGTCGTGCGGCGACTCCCGGTTTCCCGAGATCGCGCCGAACCGCCGCGGCTGGGTCACGATCGAGAAGCAGCGGCGTGGGCGCGGGCACGGCATCCAGACCGTGACGCTCCACCCGCGCGAGCCGAAGTCGTTGGTGCGCGAGCGGGCCCACATCGCGCGGCACGGCGCCGGGCTGGCCGCACTCATGGAGACACGCGGCCCGACGGAGCTGCTGGTCGGCGAGTTCCGCGGCGGGCTCGCGGCGGCGGTCCCGATGGCAGCGAAGCGGGCGTTCGAGACCGTGATCTGGTTCCGGCCGAGCGCGCGCGGCGGCCTCTCCGATCTGACCGGAAACCAGCGCTGGGGCCTCGCGCAAGCGGTGCGCGAGATCACCGGCGCGCTACGGCTCGAGCTCGGCGTGCGCGGTCTGCCAGAGCGCTATCGCTGGCAGCTCGTCGCGGCACCCGACCTCGAGCCCTACCTCCGGATCACGACGCCGCCCGACCTGGTGGTGCACGACGGACCGAGCGAGTGGGTGGAACGGCTGCGGTCGCACATCGGCGTCGAGTAGTCATCCGACGAATCACTCGATCCATCACTCGATCGTCCACGCCGGCACGAAGGTCGACCGCTGGTACTCGAGACCGCGTGCTGCGAGCTTGGCCGCCAGGTCGGGGAGGTGCGCGGCACCGTAGAAGATCGCGATCCAGCGCCCTTTCGCGCCTTCCCGCAGCTCTTCGTCGAGCACCGCCAGCGCTGCATCGTTGCGCCAGTCGACCAGCACCTCGCCGAGCGCCTTCTGCGCCCCGTCGCTCCCGAGCAAGGTGTCAGCCATCATCATCGCCGCAGCCGCCTGTCGCTTCAGCATGCGCTGGAGGCCCGGATTCGCCTTCGCCGTCGAGAGATCGAACGTGCCGACGGCGAGGCGAATGAGCGCCTGCATCAGCGGGCTGTCGGTCGGCAGCTGCACGCCCTTCTCCTGCATCCGGCGGCTGAGGCTCCCGAAGTCGACGTCGGCGTTGCGCCACGCTGCGTGGTGGTAGTCGAGCCCGTCCTTCTGGAACGTGAGCCCGAGTGCATCCTTGAGCATCAACTGCAGCTTCAGCAACGCATCCATGCGGCCGAGCTCCTCATCGCTCGGTGGCGCCTGACCGGCACCGGGGCCGACCCCTTCGAACAGCACCTCGTCACACGAGTCGAGGAGGTCCTGCAACCGCGCGTAGTAGTCGATCTCGCCGATGTGCACGGCTCCGACCAGGAAGACCGTGGTCCGCGTCGGCTCGTGGAAGAAACGCGCGACGCCGGTCAGCAGGTGGCCGGGCGCGTCGGCGCTTGGCGCGTCGTAGCGCACGTAGCTCTTCGGCGCCGCGTCGTCCGGGCCGTCCAGGATCAACGGCGCGAATGCATCGGGCGGCGCATCGCCCCGCACGATCGTGCGGATGTGCCGGCGCGACAGCACGATCAGTCCGCGCTGCTCGTCGAGGAAGCGGACCTGGTGGTCGGCCTCCGACTCGACCTGCCCGACCAGCTCGCGACCGCTCTTCAGCACGATCCGATCGCTGGTGACGGTCACGCTCGCGGCAGATGCCGTGAGCATCGTGGCGAACGCGCCGACCAGGCCAAGCAACCCGGCCAGCGCAAGCGTCCGGCCGATTCGAGCTCGCGGTCGGAGGGAGGCGTCGCCACTCGTCACGGCTCGGGCTCCTGGCGGAAGGACGGTGATGGAAAAGCCCCCGCCAGTCTAGGACGAGTCGACCACGGTCGGCTCAATCGCGAGGGAACCGTCCATCGCGCAGGAACTCGATCACGAGCCGCTGCACCCGGCCGCTGCGGAGCACCGACGTGTGCGTCGCGGTGACGAGGACGTGATCGCGCTCGGCTTGCAGATGGGTGCTCGCCTCGCGGACGAGGTGGTCGAAGCGCGCCGCGATGACGCCCACGGTGAGGTCACCAAGCGATGGCAAGCCGCTCGCGGCTCCGCTCGGCCCGTCCGACAGCTCGCGCAGCACCGGGACCATGCCGCCGAGCCACGCCGACAGCCAGCGCGCCACCGGCGAGCCGTGATTGGGCGGCACCAGCATCACCACGCGACCGAGCTTCGCGAGCGGCTCGACCCCGAGAGCCGCACGCGCGACGAGATTGCCGAGACTGTGGCCGACGACGTGGATGCGTGCGACTCCCGGATCGGCGGCCCACCGCACCAGCTCGCGGGCGAGCGCCGCCGCGTGGACCGCGAGCCGGCCGCGCCAGCTCCGATAACCAAATCTCCGGGTCGCGAAGCCCGCTCGCTCGAGCGCCCTCGAGTGCGACCGCATCGAGCGCTGGGTTCGAAACAGGCCGTGCACGAGCACGACCAGCTCGACGGGTGCTCGCGCATCGACGGCGACGTCCGGTGATCGCCCGCTGCCATCACTCATGCCACGAACGTACCCGACGTCGAGCGCAGCCAACTCCCCGGCTCCCGGAAGCGTGCGCTACTCTCTCGCCGTCCGCGTCGCCGCCACGCGGAGTTCCGGTCGGAGGTTTCATGCTCGCCGTGACCGCGCCCCACCTGTGTGTGATCAGCTTGGTCGCGCTCCAGGTGGACGGCTCTCCCCGCGACCCGACTCCGGCGGAGCTCGACGACGCGCTCGCATCGTTCTCGAATGCGCTGCCCGAGGTCCAGGCGCAGATCAGCAGCGAGATCCTGACGAGCATCGCGGCGCTGCCACCGGGTGCCATCACGGTGGCCCGCGATCGCGCGGTGAAGGAGCTGCCGCTCACGCCCCGACCGCAACCCGTGTTTCACGACCCGAAGGAGTTCGCGAGTGCCGAGTTTGCGCGCGGCCGGGTCGTGCGGGTCCCGGTCGAACCGGAGAGCGTCGACGCCGCCGAGAAGCGCGGGCTCTTCCGGCCGGAGGACAACCAACCGTTCTACGCGGCGCACGTGATCTGGGACTTCGGACTGGATCAGGCGCTCGACTGGGGCGTGGCGATCGCTCCCCCCGGGCAGCTCTTCAACGCGCTCCACGGCTATCCGCCTGACAGCGACGTGCTGGTCGCCTGGCTCGCGAAGAAGTTCGACTTCGACGACAAGCTCGACGCCGCGGCGAGCTACTTCGGCCACGTCTACTGCGACCTGAACGGCAAGGCCTACCCGGAGATCGCGCTCTACGACGCCTGGTCCTCGGGAAGTGGCATGGACATGCCGGACGTCGACACCATCGCGTTCGCCCGCACGCTCCTCCACGACAGCTCCTGGACGTCGCCCATCCCAGCCAATGCGCGGCGACAGAAGCTCTACGACACGATCAGCAGCCGCTACCTCGATTATTTCAAGTACCGCAGCTGGATCGAGTCGGCGGCCAACCTCTGGGTGAATCCGCAGGCACCGCTGCGCGAGAACCACGAAGGGCTGCGCCGGCCACTGCTCTGGCTGTTCGCCAGCGAGCGCGGTGACGTCAGCCGGATCGCAAAACGGCTCGCGGGATGGAAGACGCGCGACAAGTTCCTCGATGCCGTGGTCGTCGCCATCCACGCCGATCCGAAGGCCGACACGACGATCACCGAGTTCACGGCCGGACGAGCGCGCGAGCAATGGCCGGTCACGCGCGCCGCCTACGCGGTGTTGCGCGAGCACGACATGCTCGTGAAATGACGGACCGGTCAGCCGGTCGCGCC
>CAYRQC010000668.1:0-4529 GCA_964426265.1 uncultured Phycisphaerales bacterium
ACAACGATCTCTCGCGGCTCGGCGACTACTGCCACAAGGTCGCGGAAGCGGTCGAGGTGGCGATCCCCTACAGCTATCCGGTCTTTGGCAGCGACGCCTTCGAGACCGGCACCGGAGTGCACGCGAGCGCCGTCATCAAGGCGATGAAGAAGGGCGACCATTGGCTCGCCAACCGCGTCTACTCGGGCGTGCCCGCCGATCTATTCGGGCTCGCGCAGAAGATCGCGATCGGCCCGATGAGCGGCAAATCGAACGTCGAGTTCTGGCTCGACCAGCGCGGCATCGCGCGCGGTGACGCCTTGGTCGATTCGATCCTTGCCCGCGCGAAGGGCTCGCGCCGCCTGCTCACCGACGCCGAAATCGCCGGCCTCGTGGCAGAGACCACGAGGCCGGCCATCGATCCGTGACGGCGCCCAAGGGCCATCCATCACACACCGTCACTACTGCGGGAAGTCGAGCGTCATGATCGAGTCGGCGCCGTTGCACCAATCGCACGTCAGGTAGAGGTGGAGCTCGTAGGCCGTCGTCTCCAACTGCAGTGCCGCCAAGGCGATGAAGATGAAGTTCCCGTCCACGTCGATCGCCGAGCGGTCGACCGACGACGTCATCTGGACGTGATAGAGATTCGCCTCGACGTCGTCGGAGACGTGCGCGTCGGAGAAGAGCTCGATCACCTTGTGCTGATTCCCGAGATCCTTCGACACGCTGATCGATCCTCCCGGGGTCACTCCAGGGCTCGCGGAGACGCCACTCGAACTGCTGCCGCTGCTCGCGGCCTTCACCTTGCCGGTCGCCCGCACGCGCAGGTGCGTCGTCGACTCCTCCGCTCCGAGCGTCGCGGCGCACTCGGCGAGCGCATCCGAGTTCCCCGGATCCTGCATCTCGGCGCGCCCCCGGAAGGCGACCGTGGCGCGCGACCAACCGCGTCCCTCCGAGTGACGACATGCCTTGCATGGCCGGACGTGCTTCACTTCCCAGACCTCGACGGCCGGCGCGGTCGAGGTCACGACGGCCTTGGCACCACTCCCGGCCGAGATGCCGAGCCCATCGAGCGCCATCGGAACCGGCGCGACCGTCGTGTAGCCCTGTAGCTTCGCGTGGCTGCCGCCACCGCTGTATTGCTTGTCGTCGAGCGCCTCGTACATCGGCGCCGTGATGACACTCACTTTCCAGGTGCACTTGGCGATCCCGTCACAGTTGTAGGTCGTGCAGCGCCCCTGGGCGAGCAGCTCGCCGCCGCCTGCGACGTTCGCGATGGCGAACGCCAAAATGGACATGAATGTGGATTTCATGGGACTGTTCACTCCTGCTTGAGATGACACAGGCAGTCGGCCCGTCGCGACACCGCGGCGTCACCGACGACCTGGTTGTGTTCTTGGTCATCGACGCGCCAGTTGGATGTCGAAATCGTTGTCGGTTGCGAGCGACTCCAGCGTGAACGGCTCCTGCGCCCACCACGCCTGACGCGACGGGTCGTTCCAGGAGACCGAGATCTCCTGATCGAGGATGCGCCCCACCTCCGCGCGATCGACATCGGCGGCGACGTAGAGCAGCGCCCCGATCCCGCCATAGAGCACGAAGCGACCGTCGCGATCGCTGCGCGCGCGCGGTCCGAAGATGCCCGCCATGAGGGCCGCACCTTCGACCGGCGAGCCGTCGGCCTGTCGCACTCGCCCGCGCATCCAATCGACGTGGCCGTCCGCGTCGCGCTCGCGCCGGCTGAAGAGCAGGTCGAGCGTGCGTTGCTCGCCGGAATTGCCCGTGAAGTCGACGCACTGCCAGGCACCAAAGCCGATGCCCGGCTCGCCCGCGCGACCGTGATCCTGGCCCGCCAGCACCAAGAAACGGCGCCGATTGAGCGGGATCGCGAAGGCACCGCTCGCGTCGGTGATCATCTCGACCGCGTCGGGGTCGCCCTTGCCACAGCAGTCTTCACTGAAGACCTGGACGAAGGCGCCGACCGCCGGCGTGCCATCCTCGAAAGCGACGCGCCCCGAGACCTCGTTCGTCGACCGCAGCACGAGCGACACCCGCGTCGCCTCTCCCGCGCGCACCGCGATCAGTGATTGGCAGCCGTGTTCGAAGCCGCCGTCGGGCCAGAAGACGAGCACCCAGCTCGCACCGGTCGGCACGGCGTTGTAGAGCGCCGCTCCGCCACTCGTCCGGGCGTAACGTTGGCGCGGATGGCCCAGAAGCGGCTGTCCGAGCCAGAAGAGCACCAGATCGCGCTGCATGAGTTCGACGCCGTCGTCCATCGAGAGCGCCTCCACCGGCTCGACACCGGATGCGGGTCGCCGCGCCGGAAGGCTCGGGAAGACGAGCGAGCGATCGCTCTTCTGCTGTTCGTTCAGCACCACGCGCCGCTGCGCGCGCATCACCAGCGTCCCGAGCTGCGGATCGTCCGCCATCGAGGCGCGCGCGAGCAGTGCCACGCCCTCGATCGGCCGGCCGTCCGCCGCGCTCTTCACCTCGAGCTCGATCGACCCGGCGCGCTCGAGGGCGACGATCACCTCAACCTCCGGCTCGGCCGGCAGCAGCCGCGATTGAACCGCCGCCGGCACGTAGCCCTCCGCGCCCGCGAGCACGGTCGGCAAGCACCAGTGCAGGTCGAGCGTCACCGGGTTGGCGGCGAAGCCCTGTACCTCGATGTCCATCGGCTCGTCATCCGGAGCGCGCAGCGGCACTGGGAGCGCGATCCACGCGGCCGGGAGCGGCGCCCGGGTGGCGGCGTCCACGACGCGGATCGTCAGCCGGCCGAGCTGCTCGGCCAGATCGCGCTCCACCGTGGTGCGCTGCGCCTCGACCGGTTGCGGCGCGCGCCAGACGACGGTTGGCGGCGTGACGGCGGCCGCCGCGATCTCGAGGCGCGGCCGCGTTCGCCGCGTGAAGAGCCAGACCCCCACCGCCAACACCGCGATCGAGCCCACCACCAGCGCGATCGTGGCGACGCGGCGGCGCTGCCGGCGTGTCCGCGCAAGACTCCCGAGCTGACTCCCCCGCGGCGCGCCCAATTCCTCGTTGTGACGAAGCATGACGTCCTCGCGACGTTCCCCGGGCCGTCACGACGTCCACTCGCGGCACGGGACCCGTGCACTGACGAGCGGGGCATGCGGCCACTCCTTCAGGAATGCCGCCGCCAAGGACGTATCAACTTCGCGCTGGTGACATCACCACAGACGAAAAGCGAAAAAACTTAAGACCACCGTCGCGAGATAGAGCGGAAAGAAGAAGAGATAGAGCCTCACGTGGAGCGCCTTCGGCCCTCTCATCCCGGTGACGACCAGCGCGATCAGGACGGCGAGTGCCGCGCTCGCCACGCCGATGTGGATGTGCAGCATCAGCGCCGAGCGGACCGGGAAGTGCCAGCCGAGCCCCCGCGCGAGCACCTCGACGGCGATCAGCCCGACGATCACCAGCAGCGCGCCGGTCTTGCCGAGCCGCTGGTGGCGCGGCTGGTCGCTGCGGCGCACGCGAAACGCCTGCACGAAGCAGCCGAGCGCGGCCAGCATCACCGCCTCCGCGAACCAGAGAAACCCAAGCTCGAGCGTCATCGCGTCTCCGACCATCAGAAAGGGCTGCGCCTTATAGTCGCGCGCCCTCATGTCCCGACCTGTCGCCGCGCGGCCGCGCCGCGTCGTTCCCTGGAGGATGGACCTTGAAGCTCGTCGCGTGCCTTGCCGCCGCTGTCGTCGCCGTCGCCGTCGCCCCGCTCCCCGCCGCCCGCGCCGCCACGCCGGCCGACGCCGCCCCATTCAGCAGCCGCGACCTCTTCCAGATGAAGCTCGTCTCGTCGGCGACGATCTCACCGGATGGCGCGACCATCGCGTACACACTCACGATTCCGCGCGACCCGCTCGCCGGCAAGGACGGCCCCGCATGGTCGGAGCTCTGGGTGGTCCGCACGGGCGGCCATCCGCGCCCCTTCATCACCGGCGAGGTCAACGTCAGCGACGTGCAGTTCCTGCCGAGCGGCCGCGGGCTCGCCTTCCTCGCCAAGCGCAACGGTGACAAGGCGAAGGCCCTCTATGTCTTGCCGCTGGATGGTGGCGAGGCGCGCAAGATATTCGAGCACGACGTCGACCTCGCGGCCGTCGCGTTCCACCCGACTCTCAATCGGCTGGCGATCGTCTCGACGCCCGTCAACAAGGCGCGCAAGGAAGCGATCGAGAAGGGCTGGTCGCAGGAGGTCTTCGAGGAAGACTGGACCAACGCCGAGGTCGGCGTCGTCGATCTCGATCTCCCGATCCGCAAGGTGGCCTCCGTTCCGGTGAAGGGGCATCCCACCGATCTGCGCTGGTTGCCCGACGGCAAGCGACTGCTGCTCGCGCTCGCGCCCGATCCGCTGGTCGACTCGTCGTACGTGCGCCGCCAGCTCAACGTGATCGACTCCGAGCGCGGCGAGGTGATCTCGACGATCGACCACAAAGGCAAGCTCGGCATGTCGACCGTCAGCCCGAGCGGACGGCTGATCGCCTTCATCGGTGCCAAGGACGAGCACGACCCGCAACAAGGTCGGCTCATGGTCGCCA
>CAYRQC010000669.1:0-8177 GCA_964426265.1 uncultured Phycisphaerales bacterium
AGCGGCCGCGCCGCCACCGGCGACGCGCGCGCCGCCTCCTTCGCCGCGCGCGGGTTGCCGCCGAGCGCGTTGGCGAGCGAGTCGAGCCCGCCGCCGCTCGCGAGCTGCGACTCGAAGAGCCGCTTCACCTCGTCCTTCGCGAGCGGCCCCACCGCGTAGATCTGCAGCGCGGAGCTGAGCTTCAGCTTGGCGTCCGCATAAGCCGCCACGCCATCGACGGTCGCCATCGCGACGTCGCCGCGCACGTGAACGTCGGTGGCGCCGTGACGCGCGACCTGGGCCCACGCGGCGGTCGCCCACTTGTGGGTGAAGCCGCGCGCAGCGGTCGAATCGAGCTCCTTCGCGATGTTCTCCTTCTCATGCTCGAGCGTGGCGGGATCGAAGGAGTCGGCCGAGAGCCAGGCGATCAGCTTCGCGGCGGCCATCGGCGCCAGCACCGCCGGCGCGTGCAGATCGAGCCGCACGGCACCCTCCGACGTCTCGCCGTTGAAGACGATCGAACCGTCGGTGAGCCCCTCCGGATCGGTCGTGCGGATCAACAGGTGCTCGAGCAGGTGGCACCACTGCGTGTGGTCGGCGTCGTCATACGCCAGCCCGAGCGGCAAGAACGCGAAGAAGGTCTGCTTCGGCGCATCCTTGACGACGAAAACGGAGAGCCGCACACCCGTCGAGAGTGAGCTGGTCTCGAACGCCTCCGGCGCCGCGCTCGCGGGCTTCGCGGGACTCGTGGCACCCGCCTGCAGCGCGAGGACGGCAACGATCACGGACGGGACCATGGCAAGCTCCTTCATCGAATCAACCACGCAAACGCTGCCCCCAAGCATCGAGCGCCCGTCGGTAGAGCGAACTCGCATCATCCTCACTGCGCCCCATCCGGAGCGCCGTCTCCGCAGCCGTGAGCCCCGAGAACTGGCGCAGGCCGAGCACCCGGCGCTGGTCGGGCGCGAGCTGCTCCCAGGCGGCGAGCAGCCGGCGCTGCTCGTCCCACTCTGCGACCTCGGTGGCGGGGCCGGGCGCGACGCCGGCGACGAGGCTCTCGAGAAGGCCGGTGCTGCTCCAGTCGCTGCGCGAGAGGCGGAGCGGGCGCACGCCGCCGACCCGCTTGCGGGCGCGAATCGCGTGCACGGCATCGACGACCGTACTGCGCGCGAGCTTCGCCAGGAATCGGCGCAGCGGGAGGTCCTTCGGCTCTTCCGGTGGCAGGCTCGCTTGATGAGCGATCGCGCGGACATAGACCTCTTGCACCAGGTCTTCGAGCTCGACCGCGGCGCGCACCGATCGGCCGGCGAGATGCATCAAGAGCAGGCGCAGCCAACGACCTTGCGCGACGATCCGATCGCCGATCTCGAGGCCGTCACCATGGCCGTGACCTGGCTCGTGCCCATCACTCATGGTCGTCACTCATGCCCGTCGCTCCTGGACGACCACTCCGGCGGCGCGGGTGGCTCGCGCGGCGCGGGCCGACGCCAGCGCGTGGCAACCGGTCGCCGCCAGGATCACGCCACCGCCGAGGAGGGTGTAGCGGCCGGGTCGCTCGCCATGCACCAAGAACGCCCAAAGCGGATTGAAAACCGGCTCGACGAGCAGCAGCAGCGCCGCCTCGACGGCCGTCACGCGCCGCATGCCGCGCGTCAGGATGAAGTAGGCGACTCCGACCTGGAAGATCCCGAGGAAGAGCAGTGCGCCGACGTTGGCGAAGTTGAGCTGAGCCGGCGCGGGCAACGGCTTGCCGGTCAAGACCGAGGAGAGCACCGCGGCCGCGACGAAGCAGGTGAGGTTGCCGACGACGACTGAAGCAGCGGCACCGTCGTCGCCACCGTTCTTGCCATTGCCACGATGACCGCCATTCGCTCCATGGCCGCCGCCGTCATTCGCCGCCCGCCGGCCGAACCAACGCAGCCCGACGATCACCGACGCCCAGAAGAGGCCGGAGGCGAGGGCCAGCATGTTGCCGAGCATCGGCCGCGGTGCAGTTGCTTGCACCGCGACCGGGCCGCCCGGCGCCGCGACGGCATCGAGGAAGCAGAGCGCGAGCCCACTACCCAGCGCCGCCATGAAGAAGAGATCGGCGCGGCGCACCTTTTCGCCGAGCACGAACGGCGAGAGGAGCAGCACGAAGAGCGGCGCCGTCGACTGCAGGAAGATTGTGTTGGCGGACGTGGTGAGCTTGTTGGCCGTGACGAACGCGATCATCGTCCCCGCGTAGAGCACGCCGAAGAGGAGCGAGCGCACCGAGAAGCCGCGCCGCGTCGCGGGCCAGACCAGCAGCAGGAAGAGCGCCGCGATCAGCGAGCGCAGCCCCGCGACGTGCAGCCCCGCCGCGATCTGGGAGCTGGCGTCACTCGCGGGTGGCGCGAAGCTGCACGCCTTGATGAACGCGCCGCCGGTCGAGAAAAGCGCCGCGGCGCCGAGCAGGTCGACCCGCGACTTCCAGTCGGGAGCTTGCGAGGAGACGGTCACTGCTGCACGAAGATCGCCGGGACCTTGAGTTCGATCGTGGCGCGATTCAGGGCGGGCAGCTCCTTGTCGACGATCTCCGCGAGCTTCGCCAGCTCCGCCTCGATCGCTGCCCCGACCTCGGCGCGGAAGCTCTTCGCCTGCGCGGTCGGCCGCTGCTGGTTGCTCGCGACGTCGGAGGCGAGCGCCGCCAGCTTGTTGTTGAGCCGGATCGGGAAGTTCAGCGGATCCTGTCCGCTCTGCAGCTTCGTCTGGTAGAGCACCTCCTCGATCACCGTCATGCGCGTCGCGAGCTCGCCGGCGCTCTTGACGATTGCGGCGCACTCCTCGCGCTTGGCGAGCCGGCGCGACAGGGTCGCGAGCTGATCGCGCAGCTCGCGGATGCGCTCGATCGACTCGTGCGTGCGCGTCAGCAGATCGCGGCAGTCGAGCAGGAACTCGAACCGCTCCGCAAGATCGGCGGCGCCGCAACGGAGTCGCGAGTCGAGCCGCAGCTCGAGGGGCGCTTGGCGGACGACGGCGGCGGATGTGCCAGTCGTGCCGGCCGTCGCGGCCGCGCCAGTGGCGACCACCGGGCCGACGGAGAGCTCCACGGTGTAGTTGCCGGGCGGCGCGCTCGGACCGGAGAGCGAGCCGCCCCACAGCACGAGCCCGCTGAATCCCTTGGCGTCGGCGAAGCTCGGGGCGAAGCGCAGCTCGGTCCAGCCGGCGTCGGCGGTGAGTGGGCGCTCGCCTTCGGCCGCGGGGCTCGCGAAGGTCGCCAGCGTTCGACCTTTGGAATCGAAGCAGCGCAGCGCGACGCGCATCCCCTCCTTCGGCTTCTCTGCGAGCCAGAAGTGGACGGTTACGGCGCCATCGAAGCGGCGCACCGGCTCCGGAGGTGCGAGGTACACGGGCGGCAGCTCCGTGCCCGGCGTGACTTCGCGCAACAGCGGCAGCTCGTCGAGGATCCAGAAGGCGCGCCCCTGCGTCGCGGCGATCAGGGTGTCTTCGCGGATCGCGAGGTCGGTGATCGGCACGATCGGCAGCGGTGCTTGCAGTTCGCCTTGCAGAGGTCGCCAGTGGTCGCCGTCGTCGAACGAGACATAGGCACCCTGCTCGGTCCCGGCGAAGAGGAGGCCGCGGCGGAGCGGATCGGCGCGGATCACTCGCGTGAATTGATCGTCGGCGATGCCGCCGGTGATCAACGTCCAGGTGCGGCCGAAGTCGATCGTCTTCACGAGGTAGGGCCGGAAGTCGTCGTCCTTGTAGGCCGTCGCTGCGACGTAGAGACCGCCCTTCTCGAAGGGGTGCGGCTCGATCGAGTTGATCTGGACGCGCGCCGGCAGCAGCTTGGGCGTCACGTCACTCCAGTGGGCACCGCCATCGCGCGTGAGATGGAGCAGGCCGTCGTCGCTGCCGCACCAGAGCACGCCCGACTCTTGGCGCGATTCGGCGACCGCGAAGAGCGTCCCGTAGACCTCGACGCCGGTGTTGTCCTTGGTGATCGGACCGCCCGAGGCTTGCAGCGTCGCGGGGTCGTTGCGCGTGAGGTCGGGGCTGATCGCGGTCCAGCTCTGCCCCTCGTCGGTCGTCTTGAAGAGGACGTTGGCGGCGGCGTAGAGGGCGCCCGGCTCGTGGCGCGAGAAGAGGAGCGGGAAGTTCCACTGGAAGCGGTAGCGCACGTCGGCGGCGCCGTGGCCGATCGGGTTGTCGGGCCACGCACTGATGCTGCGCGACTCACCGGTGCGATGGTCGAAACGCTCGAGAAAGCCGCCATAGCTGCCACCGTAGACGATCTCGGGATCGCGCGGGTCGGGCGCGAGATGGCCCGACTCGCCGCCCGCCGTGATCTCCCAGTTCTCGCCGCCGCGCGTGACCGAGTGGCCGAACGGATAGAGGCGCAGCGTCGAGTTGTCCTGCTGCGCGCCGTAGATGCGCCACGGGAAGTGGTCGTCGGTGGTGACGCGGTAGAGCTGCGCCGTCGGCTGGTTGTCGATCGACGACCAGCTCGCGCCGCGATCGAAGCTCACACAAGCGCCGCCGTCGTTGCCGTTGATCATCCGATTCGAATCGTTCGGCGCGATCCAGAGGTCGTGGTGGTCGCCGTGCGGCGCGCGGACGCTCTCGAACTTGCGGCCGCCATCTTCGCTGCGCCAGAGGCTGACGTTCACGACGTAGCAGACGTCGGCGTCCTTCGGATCGGCGTAGATGCGCGAGTAGTACCAGGCGCGCTGGCGCAGCTCGCGGTCGCTGTTGACGCGCTGCCAGCTTTCGCCGCCGTCGTCGCTGCGGAAGACACCGCCATCGTCGGCTTCGATGATCGCGAAGAGGCGCTCGGGCCGCGCGGGTGAGATGGTGACGCCGATGATCCCGACGGTGCCTTGCGGCAGGCCGGGCTTGCGCGTCATCTCGGTCCAGGTATCGCCGCCGTCGCTGCTGCGCCAGAGACCGGAGCCCTCGCCGCCGCTCCACAAGCTGAAGGGGGTCCGGCGAATGCGCCAGGTCGAGGCCCAAAGAACGCGTGGATTGCCGGGATCGAGCGTGAGGTCGCAGGCGCCGACGTCGGGGTTGACGTAGAGCACGCGTTCCCACGTCGTGCCGCCGTCCTTGCTGCGATAGATGCCGCGCATCTCGCTCGGGCCGAAGAGGTGACCGAGCACCGCGGCGTAGACGAGGTTCTCGTGGTGCGGATCGACGCAGAGACGCGGGATGCACTGCGAGTCGGCGAGCCCGATCGAGGTCCAGCGCTTGCCGCCGTCGCTGCTCTTCCAGGCGCCGTGGCCGGGCGACCAGTTGCCGCGGACCGTCACCTCACCGCCGCCGACGTAGACGACGTTCGGATCGGAGGGCGCGACCGCGATCGCGCCGATCGAACCGCCGAAGAAGCCGTCGGAGACGCAGCTCCAGTGGCCGCCGCCGTCGTGGCTCTTCCAGACGCCGCCGCCGCACGCGCCCATCCACCAGGTCAGCGGCTGCTCAGCATGGCCGGCGACGGCGGCGACGCGCCCGCCGCGATCGGGGCCGACCATTCGCCAGCGCAAGAGCTTCGCGAGCGAGGGCTCGAGCGGGTCGGGGGCGGCTTGTGCGGTGGACGGCGGATCATCGGCGGGGAGCACCGCCGCACGGGCGGCAACAAGGGACGCGGCGAGGATCAACAGGCGAACCATGCGCGGCTCCGGGTCGACTTCGGGCGCGACATCGTACGGCGGCGAGCGACCGGCGTTCCGCGGGACCACGACAGGAGGAGCCCTTGACGCAGTTGGTTAGCCTGGCTAACTATATGCACCGCCGCCCCGCCGGAGAATCGCTGGAGACTCGCATGCCGACCCTGCCTGGCACGCCCACCGCGCTGACCCGCGTCGCCCAGATCGCCGTCAACGCCAAGGAGCTGCCACGCGCGGTCGCCTTCTGGCGCGACGTGCTCGGGCTCAGGTTCCTGTTCGAGGTGCCGCCGAAGCTGGCGTTCTTCGACTGCGGTGGCGTGCGAATCATGCTGGCACTGCCGGAACGGCCGGAGTTCGATCACAAGAGCTCGATCCTCTACTTCAACGTGGCCGACATCGGAGCTGCGCACGCCCGACTCGCCGCGGCGAGCGTCAAGTTCCAATCGCCGCCGATGCTGGTCGCACGGATGCCCGACCACGAGCTCTGGATGGCTGCCTTCGAGGACAGCGAAGGCAACCTGCTCGCGCTGTCGAGCGAAGTGCGGGGCGCGGCGGGAGCGTGAGCAGCGCGCTGAACAGCGAGGAGTGCCGCGCAGTCGCCGACCTCGTCCACTCGACGGCGATCAAGCTGCTGCGCCGGCTGCGGCGCGAGGATGTCGCGTCGGGGCTGAGCCCGGCGCGCGCGTCGCTCCTGTCGATCCTCGTTTTCGTCGGCGAAAAGCGGCTCGCCGAGCTGGCCGACCTCGAGCAGGTAGCGCGGCCGACCATGACGAAGCTGATCCACGGGCTCGCGCGCGACGGTCTGGTCAAGTGCTCGCCGGACGAGCGCGACGGGCGCGCGGTGCTGGTGCGCGCGACGCCAAGCGGATCGAAGCTGCTGCACGAGGGGCGACGGCGGCGTGTGGACGCGTTGGCGGAGCTGCTGGCGCCGCTGCCCGCGCGCGAGCTGGCGGCACTCAGCGCGGCGACTCGACGGCTCGCGGCGCTGCTCGGCGTCGCCGCTGCGCTGCCACCGGGGCGTGGCTCGAAGCGGGCGCGATAGCGTCCTCTGCCCCATGGTCGCCTCGTACCTCATCTATCAGCTCACCGACTTGCTGCTGGCGTTGGCGGGCGTCCGGGTCGTGGCGCGCTGGCTCGACGACGCGCGCGCGCAACGTTGGCTCGCTTGGCTGCCGTGGCTCGCGGCGACGCCGTTTCGGCGGTTCGTCGGCGCGGTCGTGCCGGCGGCGTTCCTTTGCTTCGCGCTGTTCGCGTGGCTCTGTGCGGCGTGGCTCCACGAACTGGTCGGAGGGGCGTGCTGGGAGCTCTTCGACGCGCCGATCTCGATCCGGTTTCTCGGGATCGGGGCGGCCTACTATGCGGGGCTGCTCGTCCTGCCACTGATGGGAGTGGCGCGCGCGTGGCGGTCATCAACGGCATCGCTCGGCGATCGACTGGCCGCGGTGATGTGGCTGCTCGGGTCGCTCACGCTCGGCATCGAGCTGTCGTTCCTCGAACCGAATCATCTCGTGGTCGAGCGACACGACGTCGTGATCGCCGACTGGCCGGAGAATGCACCGCCGCTGCGCATTGCGGTGGTCTCCGATCTGCAATCGCCGCTGCTCGGCGCGCGCGAGCGGCGGGTCGTCGAGCTCGTGAGCGAGCTGGCACCCGACCTGCTTGTCTTCCCCGGCGATCTGGTCGCGCAGAGCCTCGATAACGAGCTGCCGTTCGCGAGCGCCCGATTCGTCTTGAACGGTGTCTCGGCGCGGCTCGGCACCTTCGCGGTGAATGGCGACGTCGACCTGATGGTCGGCCGCGGCCTCGTCGAGACCGTCGAAGGCACGCCCGCGCGACTGCTCGCCAACGAGTCGGTCGTGCTCGACGTCGGCTTTCCGCTCGAGCTGGCCGGCTTCGACCCGCTGGAGCCCGAGCCGTTCGAGACCGCATTGCACGCGCGGCCGCGCGCCGCCGTCCGCATCGCGATCGTCCACCAGCCGGTGAACGTTGACAGCATCGGGCCCGCCGGCTTCGACCTGGTGATCGCCGGCCACACCCACGGTGGGCAGATCGTGCTGCCGTGGCTCGGCGCGCCGATGACCCTCTCGCCGCTCCCGAACGCGATCAACCGCGGCGGCCTCCACCAGCGCGCCGGCACGCAGCTCTACGTATCGCGTGGCGTCGGCACCGAAGCCGGCTTCGCCCCGCCGATGCGTTTCCGTTGCCCGCCAGAGGTGACCCTGCTCACGCTGCGGTCACGCACGAGTGCCGACTCGAACACACCGGGAGAGTGATGGCGCCAGGCGAGTGCCTTCCGCGTCCGTAGCGACACAAGATCGGCCCGATCAACCGCGGCCACCGCCGCCCCCGTCGACACACTGGCCGAAGCAGCAGCCGACGCGTTGGGTGGGATCGAGGAAAGCCGGGTGGACGGCAGCGCCGAACTCCTGCTGGAGGGTCGTCAGCGTGAAGCGGGCGTACTGCTTCTTCGAGAGCTCCTCGAAGTCGCGGTCGAGCGGATCGTGGTCGATGTAGCGGCCGAAGGTGTCCTTCCGGCAAGCATGTCTGACTCGCGCCGCTGGCCTCCGTAGCCTC
>CAYRQC010000670.1:0-5968 GCA_964426265.1 uncultured Phycisphaerales bacterium
CTCCTGGCGCAGCGTCTCGATCGCCACCGCGCCGGTGTCGGCCTCGAGCACCGTGTAGCCCTCTTTTTCCAGCCGCTCGCGCAAGGTCCAACGGATCAGCTTCTCGTCGTCGACGACGAGGATGCGACGATGGCGCGCGGGTTGGGTCATGCGAAGGTTCCGGTCCGGAACGGCTGGGCGAGCGGAAGCCTATCCTCTCGCGCGATGAGAACGCCCGATCGAACGCACCGCCCGCGTCGCGGCGACCCGCAGGGCCAGCTCGGCCGCGAGCTGCTGGTGCAGATCATGCAGGAGATCACGCGCGACGCGGTGTTGACCGTCGACCCCGAAGGGCACATCACGAGCTGGAACCAAGGCGCGGAGCTGCTCCTCGGCTGGACCGAGGCGGAGGTGGTCGGCCGCCATTTCGAGCTGCTGCTGCCGGAGGATCTCAAGCAGTCGGGCGAGGTGGCGCGCCTGTTCGAGGCGACCGAGCCGCAAGGGTTCCTGCGCGACTGGGAGACGCGCCGCGTCACCAAGAGCGGCCGCGAGATCCACGTCACGCTGACGCGCATGCACCAGCGGGACGGGCAGGGGCGGTTGCTCGGCGCGACGGCGATCCTGCGCGATGTCACCGCGCGCAAGGAGATGGAGGAGGAGCTGGTGCGGGCGCGGACGCTCGCGGCGATCGGCGAAGCGGCGGCCCGCATCGCCCACGAGATCCGCAACCCGCTCACCGGGGTGAACAACGCGCTGTCGCTGCTCGCCGCCGACTTTCCGCCGGGCCATCCACGCGCCGCGATCTGCGCCGAGATCCAGCACGAGATCCACCGCGTCGACGTCGTGCTCGACGACCTGCTCACCTTCGCGCGCGATCGACCGCTCGACCGCCAGCGCATCGACCTGGTGCGCCTGCTGGAGAAGGTCGTCGGCACCTTGATCGCCGCGGGGAATCTCGAAGGCGTCGTCCTCCATCGCTATTTCCCGACCGAGGTGGTGGTGCACGCCGACCCGAACATGCTCGAGGACTCCCTCTTCAACCTGGTCCAGAACGCGGCCGACGCGTTGCGGGGCCGTGCCGGCGCAACGTTGACGCTCGCGCTCAAACCGGGCCCCAAAGGGATCGCGATTACCATCACCGACAACGGCCCCGGCATCCCGCGCGACGTGCGCCGCAAGATCTTCGATCCCTTCTTCACCACGAAGGCGCACGGTACCGGTCTCGGCCTGCCGATCACCAAGAAGCACATCGAGGCGCACGGCGGGCGGCTGCGAGTGCGTTCGGCGCCGGATCGGCGCACGACGTTCGAGATCTTGCTGCCGCTCGAGAGCTAGCCAGAACTAGACGCCGCGATGCACGTCAGCGCCCGAGCCACGCACTGACTCGGCGCTCGACGAGGACTCCCACCTGGCGTCCGACGCTCACGGAATGACGATGCCACACTTCGCTGCGATCGTCTTCGCGAGCAGTTCGAAATCGCGATAGCAGTCCTGCACCGCCTTCGCGTGTCCACCGATCGCGCCGTCCGCCGGCTTCAAGGCAAACATCGGCTTGCGCGCTTCCTGAGCGAGCGACATCAAGCTGCGGTAGTGCTTGAGCAACGCGAGACAGTACGGGTCTCTTTCGACGACCACCTCGGTCGTGCTCTTCTGCTCTGCGAGCACCGACTCGCGGTAAACGCCGGGAATCCGCTCCATCCAGCCTGCGTAGGCCTGGACTGGGCGATCGAGTCGTACCGCATGCTGCATCACGATGTACCCGATCGGCTCCATCCGACCGTCTGGGAGCTCTTGCTTCGGGGGACGCTTCTCCAGTCTTTGCTTCCATCCCTGGCGCCAATCTCGCAGGCGCGGTCCGAGATTCTGCAATCCCTTGATCGAAACTAGATCAGGGGCGAGAGGTATGGCGACGTGGTCCGCGGCGATCAGCGCCGCTCGATTGATCGCACCGAGATTGGGGCCGACGTCGAGCAGGATGATGTCGGCCTCGCGAATGCGCCCGGCCCTCGAGAGGATCTCGTAAAAGGCGGCGATCACCCGGAACGCTCGCGGTTTTCCTTCGAGGCAGCAGAGCCACTGCTGGGAGAGCTCGTCCTCGAATCCCGAGAGCGCAAGATCGCCGACGAGCAGCCCGATGTCGTCGACGTCCTCGATGTGAGGATCAATGATCCCGCCTTCGCCTTCGAGGATCGGGAGCACCGGCCCGAGGATCGTCTTCCCGGGTGCCTCGCTCGGCCACAGCGATTCGAGCCGATCCTCGTTGAGGAACATCGTGCTCAGGTTCGCCTGCGGATCGAGGTCCGCCGCCACGACCTCGAGCCCGAGGTCGGCATACATCCAGGCGAGGTGATAGACGAGTGAGGTTTTTCCGACGCCACCCTGGTTGTTGAAGAAGGCGATCGTCTTCATGGACCGGCCCTGACGATGACCAGGACATGGGTTGGGTCCACGACGAACTCCGGAGGTGGGTTGCCGTTCGCGGCAAGCTCCCGACGAGCGGTGGCGATCCCGACACCGAACTTCTGCACGAACCCGAGCACGCGAAGCGCCTCCGTCAGATTCGGATTGCGGTAATCAGCAACCCCGGTCGGCTGGTCGGCGGCCACGATCATCTTGGTCGCAGCGAGACGCTACTCGTGCGTGCGCTCGTTGGCTGCGAGTCCGCGGGGCCACACGATGACCACCGCCATCGCAGCGCCACGCACCACTCGCTTCGCGACCGTCAAGGTTGGCGGCGGCAGGATGTTCCCGTCCGTCTTCATGTCCGCAAGCTTGCGCAGGAGCTCATCCGTCACGATGAGACCCGCGGGCGCGCCGTCGTCCTTCGCACGGATGAAGGCGACGCCCGGAACTCGATGATCGGGAAGGTCATTGGCGAACGCGCAGATGGCCTCGCGGACCTTCGTCGGGGCGTCGCCACCCAACGACTCCTTGCGCTCGACTTGATCGGATTCGAGGTCGGCGAGGAGCGCATCCAATTGCTCGTCGGTGTAGTTCATCCGTCCAGCCTCAGCTACGAGCCTCAAAGCGCCAAGTCCAGGAGCATCATGCCGGGGTGCACGCGATGAACTTGCCCCGTCCGCGCGCGCGTCGCAACATGCCGCCATGCAACGACCGTCTCGCTTCGAGCTCTGGATCGGCGGTAACTGGCAACCGGCCGAGCGTCACGTCGAGGTCACGACCCCCTTCGACGGCCAACCGTTCGCGACGGTGGCGCAGGCGACGCTCGCCGAGATGGAACGGGCAATCGCGGTGGCCGCGGCCGCACGGCCGCGCGCCGCGGCGCTCACTGCGTGGGAGCGGTTCCGCATCCTGCGCGGCGCGGCGCGCCAGCTCGAGGAGCACCACGCGCTCTTCGCCGAGACGATCGCGCTGGAGAGCGGCAAGCCGCTGCGCGAGGCGAAGGGCGAGGTCGAGCGCGCGGTGCAGACGCTCGAGTTCTCGGCGGAAGAGGCGAAGCGCATCCACGGCGAGATGTTGCCGCTCGACGCCCATCCGGGCGGCAAAGGGCGAACGGGCTTCACGCTGCGTGTGCCGCGCGGCGTGATCGCCTGCATCACGCCGTTCAACTTTCCGCTGAACCTGGTGGCCCACAAGGTCGGGCCCGCGCTCGCGGCGGGCAACACGGTGGTGATCAAGCCGGCGGAGGAGACGCCCTGCTCGGCGTTCCTGCTCGCGATGGCGCTCGCGCAAGCCGGTTGTCCGGAAGGGTTCGTCAGTGTGGTGCCGGGCGCTGGCGCCGAGATCGGCGAGCCGCTCGCGATGCATCGCGACGTCGCGATGGTCTCGTTCACCGGCTCGCGCGCGGTCGGAGTGCGGCTGCGCGCGGTGGCGGGGTTGAAGCCGGTGACACTCGAGCTCGGCGGCAACGCGGCCGTCGTCGTCGACGACGAGAGCGACTGGCGTGCGGCGCTCGATCGGCTGGTGGTCGGCAGCTTCTCGCACAGCGGTCAGGTCTGCATCCACACACAGCGCATCTACGCGACGAGCCGCAGTGTCGCCGGCGAGCTGGTCGATGCGCTCGCCGGCAAGGCGAAGGCACTGAAGATCGGCCATCCGCTCGACGCGGCGACGGAGCTGTCGAGCCTGATCCGGCTGCGCGACGTCGAGCGGGTGAGTGACTGGGTCGGCGACGCGCGCGCGCAAGGAGCGGGGCTCGCGGCGGGCGGTGAGCGGCGCGGTCGCGCGACCTACCTGCCGACCGTGCTCGCCGACATCCGCGACGGCATGCGGATCAGCCAGGAGGAGCTCTTCGGGCCGGTAGTCGGCGTCGCCGCGGTCGGCAGCTTCGAAGAGGCGATCGCCGCGGCCAATCGGACGCGCTACGGCTTGCAGGCCGCGGTCTTCACGCGTGACCTCGAGAAGGCGTTGCGCGCGGCGGAGCAGCTCGAGGCGGGCGGCGTGATGATCAACGACATCCCCGGTTTCCGCGTCGACCAGATGCCCTACGGCGGGACGAAGGAGAGCGGGCTCGGCCGCGAGGGGCCGCGCTACGCGTGCGAGGAGATGACGGAGCTCAAGACGATCGCGATTCGGCGAGCGGAACGCTGACATGCGCGGCTCAGCGGCGATCGCGATTGGTTTGCCGGGTGCGCTGATCGCGGCGATCGCCACCACGCGCGGTCGCTCGCAGGACGCAGCGCCGCGCAAGTACCAGGACGGCGCGCGGATCGAGCAGCACGAGCAGATGCTCGCCGACAAGAACGGCGTCTACGGTCCGGCCGATGGTGGCGGGAGCGCGCGCCTGGTCGACGGAAGCGCGGCGATTGCCGGCGAGCGCGGGCGCTATCTCCTGGAGTACACCGCCGGCGATCTGGGCATCGCCGCCGGTGGCGCGCTCTTCTTGCAGGTCTCGCCGTTCTGGGGCTGGAGCACGCCGCAGACCGAGGAGCCGCTCGCGCCGGGATTCACGCGGGTCACGACCGGCGCGCCCGACGTCACGCTCCGCCCTGAGGTCGTCGGGCCGCAGTGCCTGAAGGTCACCATCGAGGGCGCCGCGCTCCCCGCGGGTGCGACGATCACCGTCGACTACGGCTGCGGCGCCGAGCAGGCGCAGGTCGATCGCTTCGCCGAGTCGGCCGAGGCGTTCTATTTCTGGGTCGACGGCGATGGCGACGGCACGCGCAAGCTGATCGCACGCGATCCCCACGTCGCGATCGGACCGGGACCCGCGGTCGACTTCGTGGTCACGGCCACGTCGGAGGCCGCGGTCGGCGGCGAGCTCGACGTGACGATCGCCTTCCTCGATGCAGCCGCGAACGCCGCGACCGACTTCGTCGGCACCGTCGAGCTGCTCGGTGCGGGCCTCGAGCTGCCGCCGAAGCTCGAGTTCGGGGCCGCCGATCGCGCGCGCCACCGACTGCGCGTCCGCGCGGTCGAGCCGGGCATCCGTTTCGTCGTCGCGCGCGTGAACGGCATCGAGCGCGCCAGCAACCCGATCCTCGTCTCCGAGAGCCCGCGCAAGCTCTTCTGGGCCGACCTGCACGGCCACTCGCAGCTCTCGGACGGCACCGCGACGCCTGATGAGTTCTACGAGTACGCGCGCGACGTCGCGGCACTCGATGTCGCCGTCCTCACCGACCACGACCACTGGGGCCTGCGCAAGCTCGACCAGCAACCCGAGCTCTGGGAGCAGATCCACTCCGCGACCGCGCGATTTGACGATCCTGGCCATTTCACGACACTCTTCGGCTTCGAGTGGACGAGCTGGCTCTACGGCCATCGCCACGTGCTCTGGTTCGAAGACGCCGCCGAGGTGCTCTCCAGCCTCGACCCGCCGACCGACACCCCGCAAGGGCTTTGGCGCGCGCTCCACGAACGTCACGCCGCCGCCCTCACGATCCCCCACCATTCGGCCGGTGGCCCGGTCCCGACCGACTGGTCGATCGCACCCGATCCGCTCTTCGAGCCGATCGTCGAGATCGTCTCGGTCCACGGCAGCTCGGAAGAGCCGCGCAGCCCGCGGCCGATCTACTCGCCGATGAAGGGC
>CAYRQC010000671.1:0-6978 GCA_964426265.1 uncultured Phycisphaerales bacterium
GGCGCCAGGTCCCGCCTGACACGGATGCGTCGCGCGAGAGCCCGGGCGCGCACGAAGGGGATGAGGCGGTTCTCGCCGAACGTCCAGGTGCCGACGCGCAACAGCTCGGCGATCGCCGCGCGCCGCGGCTCGCCACGCAGCGGTTCGATCTCGTCGAGCGCCGCCGTCAGCACGCTCTCCGCGTCGCGGATGACACAGCGAAACCCGACGTCGTCGCGTCGCAGCTCGGGCGCCACCCGATCGAGCCAGGGACGCAACGAAGCGTCCGCGGACGTCCCGCGCGCGCTGAGTGCTGCGGGTGCCGTCTCGAACCCCGGCCGGTCGAAGCCGCTGAACATGCAGTGCTGGTGAAACGAGCCGCCGAGCACGAATCGCGTCTCGGAGCCGAACGACTCGGTGACGGTCCACTCCGCGACATTGCCGATCATGTCGTAGCAGCCCGGCGGCGAGCGGCCGAACTCGTAGGAGCCGACCGGCATCGGCACCCGCAGCTCGCTGAAGACGGAGTTGCACGCGCCCGTGAAGGCGCGCGGTCGCCACGGCAGCTCCCCATCCAGCAGGCTCGGGCAGGCGCAGAGCCACTCCTCGCGCGTCGGCAGCGCCTTGCCGTGATCGGCGGCGTAAGCCTCGGCATCGGCGAGCGCCACGTTGCGAACCGGGCTGTCGGGTTCGACCGGACGTAACCGACCATCGACCTCATGCCAGTGCGCGAGCAGGCCGCTACGGTCGGTCGGAGCGTAGTGCGTCCGGTCGATGAACTCGGCGAACTCCGCGTCCGTGACCTCGAAGCGGTCGATCAAGAGATCGCTCGTTGCGCCCGCGGCAACATCAATGGGACCCGCATCGGTCGAACCGGGCACCAGGACCATGTCGGCCAACCGCGGAAATCGCTGCGGTACGCGCGACGCCACCGTGAGTGGGTCGCCCTGATTCGACAACGAGGCTTCCGACGGCGACGGAGCACAAGCAGCCGCGAACAGGCCAGCCGCCACCACGGGCACCCAGGGCGGCGTCCGATTTCCGCGCGCCCCGGGAGGTCCCGGAGCGCGCGGATCGACGGCAGTATCAGCTCTTGCTCGGAACAGCGACGTGGATCTCCACGCGGCGGTTCTTCGACTTCGCCGCGTCGGATTCGCCCTTCGCGACCGGATGGTTCGGACCGTAGCCGGCGATGGTGAAGACCGTCTCCGGCACGTTGCCATCTTTCGTCAGCACCGCGAACACCGAGAGGGCGCGCTCGAGCGCGAGCTCGTGGTTGCCGTTGGGGTACTTCGTCTTGGTCTTGACCACTGGATCAGAATCGGTGTGGCCGTCGACCCGGACGTTCTTGTAGCCCTTGTCGACGATCTCCTTCGCAATCGTGACCAGCGCCTTCTTGCCGCTTTCGCTGATGTTGGTCGAGCCGGAATTGAAGAGCAGTTGATCAGCGATGCGGTAGGCGAAGCCGTCCGGTGTGCTGAAGACCTCGACGCCTTCGCCCATCGGCGCGACCTGCGTCTTGGCGTCCCCCAACGCCTTCTCGAGCTGCGCGATGCGCGCCTTGTCAGCCTCCGACGCCGACTGCAATTGGCTGACCGTCGCGTCCTTCTCGTGGAGCTGGCTCTGCATCTCGCCGAGCTCGCCCTGATGCCCGACGACCGCATCCTCGAGCTGCCGGCGCGCCTGACGCTCCGCTTCAGCCTCGGTCACCATGCGATCGAACCGCGACTGCGAGACACAGCCTGCGAATCCGATCACCGAAAGGACTGAAACCAACAACGAACCCTGACCCATCCTCATGACCACCTCCCCACGCTCACCGCCGGTGGCACCCACCGGAACGAAGAGCAGCCACCATTTCCAAGCGCGCCGTCGCAGGTGTGCGCCACGCTGCATCGACGATCCGCTCGGATCTGTCTCGCGAGCGCAGGGAACCCGCCAAGATTCCCTGCACCCGCCACCAACGCCTTGTTGTTGTCTTTGCCTACTGGTTGTCCGTGAACCGTCAGTTGTCCTTGAACATGTTGGCGACGTTGCTCCACGGACCCGTTCGTGTCGCCTTGGTCGCATCGAGCGCCACCATCACGCCGATGAGCAGCGCGAGCGTGGCGACGACGATCATCAGCTTCCAACCGACGCCTTCGGTCTCCGCCTCATCCTCGACGGTGACGCGCTTGCGCGAACCTGCCGTAGAGGTGCCGGAACGAGCCGCGCGCGGTGCGGCCTTGGGAGCCGGGGCCGGAGAGGGTGCCGTATCCTCCAGGAAGGAGTCGTCGGCGATCGCGGCCGTCGCCATCCCGACCTCCTGGTTGGCGTCGTCCTCGTCGAACACGAGCTCCTCGGGCACTTCTTCCTTGGAGAGCGTCTCGTCCTTGGAGGCGGCGCGCGCACGCCGGAAGCGATCGATGTCCTCCTTCTTGAACTTCATCTTGACTTTGTCGTCGGGATCGCGGAACGCGCGGATCTCGCCTTCGGAGACGAGGCGCTTCAGCTCCTCCTCTTGCATCGCGAGATCGTTCAGGACCTTGTCGAAAGAGACGAAGTCGTCAGCCACCGAATGAGACCTCCGCTGTACCGGTTATCAGGGACCGTTCGGACTCGTTGAAGCGCCGCGATCGCGAACTGCCAGGGCTGCGAGCGCCGCGGGTTTCAGGAGCGCGGCCGAGTGTAGCGCTCGGTCGCAATTCCTGCTGTTGCTTTCTCACGGAACATCACTTGGACGAGTCCGGCTTCAGCTCCTGCTTCTTGTCTCGCAGGTCGAAGAAGCTGAACTCGGACAGGTCGCGATACTTGACCAGCTCCAGATCATGCTCGATCTTGCGGGCTCCGAGAAGGCGCAACCCGCCGTTGTCGCCCGGCGTCGCCTCGTAGGCCGCGAGGTTCATGGTGACCGGGTCGAGGATGAAGGCGATCGAGCTGGTCGCTCCGATCGACGAGGTCATCAGGAGCGAGCCGCGCGCAACCTCCCCTTCCATGGGCGACCGGGCGAGCCCGAGCCCGATGAGCCCGGCAGCTCCCAACCCGAGAAGTGTCCAATGGCGCGTGTGCATGGCGGCTCTCCTACCTGCGGCTGCCCTTCCTGTAACTCGCGGTCGAATCACTCTCTCCCAGCGGGCTGGATGGCCCGGGCACACTAGCTCCGGGGAGCCGCATCGAGGTGCGAGCGGTGGTCGGGCCCTCCCTGCCACCGGGAAAGTGGTGAGCAGCCTGTCGACAACGTGCGGAGCGCGCGCACCTGTGTCGTGGTCAGTGCTTCCGCTCCACCGGCAAGGTCACCGTGAAAGCGGCGCCGCGACCCGGTTCTGATCGCACGCCAATCGTGCCGCCGTGCTGCTGGACGATGTGGTGGACGACCGAGAGCCCGAGCCCGGTTCCCTTGCCCGCCTCTTTGGTGGTGTAGAAGAGGTCGAAGCAACGTTCCAGTTGCTCGGCAGTCATCCCGGGCCCGTCGTCCACGACCGTCACCCGTACGACGGCCTTTTCCACCATCGCGGTCACGACGACCGTCCCGCCCCTCGCGGCGAGCGCATCACACGAGTTGAGCAGGAGGTTCAAGAAGACCTGCTGCATCTCCCCGGGCTCGACCAGGACCGGCACGTCGGCTCCTTCCACCCGGATGGTCACGTTCGCGCGCTTGGCACGGTGATCGGCGAAGGCGACCGCGCGGCGCACCAGCTCGAGGATCGGCACCACCTGCGGCTCGACGCGGCGCGGCGTGAAGTGGAGCACGCGTTTGACGATCTCCTGGATCCGACCGAGGCCGTCGATGAGGAGCTTCAAGTAGCGCACGCGGCCCGCGCCGGCCGGATCGTGCTCCGCCTCCTGCTTCAATCGGAGCGCGGCGTTGAGCATCCCGCCGAGCGGGTTGTTGATCTCGTGCGCGATGCCCGACGCGAGCGTGCCGGTGGCGGCCAGCCGCTGCGCGATCACCAGTCCGCGACCGCGCTCGTCGGCCTGGCGGGTCGCCTCCGCGACCCTCTCGGTCAACCGCCGATCGGCGTCACTCACCTGCGCCATCATCTGGTTGAAGGTCGCGACGACTGCGCCGATCTCGTCGCTGCCGGCGCCCGGCACCGGCGCCCCGTACTCGCGGCGAGCGACCCGCGCGGCGCCCGCCGCCAGCTCGGCGAGCCGGCGCAACACCGACCGCTCGAGCAGCAGCCACGTGAGCGCCAGCAGCAACAGTGTCCCGAGTCCCATCCCGAGCAGCAGCGTCCTCGGCTGGAACGACGGGACCCATTCCGGCTCTTCCAGCAGGTTGAGCAGGAAGTAGCCGCCACCCCAGATCGGCGCGTCGGCACGTCGCTCGCCGGCGCGGATCGGCGCGGCGACCCAGCCCCGCAGCCGCGGATCGCGCTCGCGGACGATGCGGCCGGTGCGGGTCGCCTCGGCAATGAGCCGGCGCGCGTTGCGCTCGTTGAAGGTCGGCGCGCGGTGCTTGGCGCTCGGAAAGTTGAGGTAGAGCGCGTCGGACGAGAGCACCGTGCCGACGTCGGGCACCGCACGCGGGTCCTGCAGGATCACGCCATCCTTCACCAGCGCGCGCGCCGGATGGAGCCGCAGCTCCTTCACGGCATTGGCGACGCTCTTCTCGTCCATCGAGAGGTCGACCGACAGGAAGCCGTCGAAGATCTGCTCGAACCAGGCGAAGAGGCGCTCCTCGCGCTCCGCCTCCGAGGCGAGGCGCGCACGGTCGCGCTTCTGCAGGTCGTCGAGCAGGAACAGGCCGAGCAGCGCCGTGACCGCCAGGTTCACGACGGCGATCGAGAGCAGGATGCGTGCGCGCAGGGTCACCGTTGGGACGACAAGGAGTCCATCACCTTGAGGATCGGCAGGAAGAGGGCGACGACGATCGTGCCCACCACCACCGCGAGGAAGAGGATGATCAGCGGCTCGATCACCCGGAACAGCGTCGACACCGCGTCATCGACGTCGCGCTCGTAGGAGTCGGCCACCTTCATCAGCATGCGATCGAGGTTGCCCGACTGCTCGCCGACGTCGACCATGTTGACGACGATGTCGTCGAAGACCCCGCTCTCCGCCATCGGCTGCGTGATCGTCTCGCCCTGCTTGATGTTCTTGTGGATCGACTCGAGCGCCTCGCCGACGATCACGTTGGTGATCGAGTCGCGGATGATCGAGAGCGCCTCGAGGATCGGCACGCCGGCACCGAGCAGCGTCCCGAAGGTGCGCGCGAAGCGGGCGACGATCGTCTTCTTGATGAGCGGGCCCGAGATCGGCAGGCGCAGCGCGAGCCGGTGGTTCATCTTGCGGTAGCCGTAGACGCGCATCAGCAGGTTGTGCGCCAGGACCAGGGCGCCGATCGCGAGCAGGAAGACCCACCAGTAGGACTTCATGAAGTGGGCGATGTCGAGCAGCGCGTTGGTGAGCGGCGGCAGCTCCTGGTTGAGCTGGACGAAGACCTCCTGGAACTTCGGGACGACGAAGACCATCACGAAGACGACGACCAGGATCGCGAAGAGCATCACGCAGATCGGGTAGGTGAGCGCCCCCTTCACCTTGCCGCGGATCGCGTCGGCCTTCTCGGCGAAGATCGCGAGACGCTCGAGGATCGTCTCGAGGATGCCGCCCGCCTCGCCGGCCTTGACCATGTTGAGGTAGAGCGGGTCGAAGTAGTGCGGATGCTTGCCGAGCGCGGCCGAGAGCGAGTCGCCGCCCTCGACATCGTCGCCGACGGCCGCGACGGCGTCGCGGAACGGGCCGGGCCGCTGCTGCGCGGCGAGCACCCGCAGGCAGCGGACGATCGGCAGCCCGGCGCTCTGCAGCGTCGCGAGCTGCGTCGTGAACTGGACCAGGATCTTCGGCTTGACGCGGCGGCGCATGATGCGCTTCTTCGTCGTCGTGCCGAGGAGCTCGGCGGCGCCTCCCGCGGCGACCACGGCCGGCTTCGCGCCGCCGCTCTTGCGCTGGATCTTGTCGGGCACGGCAGTCGTCTCCGCTAGTTGGCGCTTCGCGCGTGCTGGTTGGCGCCTCGCGAACGTCAGTTCTCGAGGAACGTCTCGCGCACGATCTCCTCGACCGTCGTCACGCCCTCGAAGATGCGGCGCACTCCCGCCTCGCGCAGGTTGGCCATCCCCTCCTCCGCGGCGAGCGTGCGCAGCTTGCTCTGCGGCCAGTTCTCGAGGATCGCCTTCCTGAGCCGTGGCGTGATGACCATGATCTCGAAGACCGCCACGCGCCCCTTGTAGCCGGTGCGGCCGCACTCGTCGCACCCCTCGCCGAACGCGAACCGCTTGCCGACGAGCTCGCGCGGGTCGAGCTCGAGCTGCGCCGCGACCTCGGGACCCGGCTCGTACTCCTTGCGGCAGCTCTTGCAGATGCGGCGCACCAGCCGCTGCGCGAGGATCGCGTTCAGCGTCGCCGCCAGCAGGTAGGGCTCGATGCCGAGGTCGATGAGCCGCACCACCGCGGAGGGCGCGTCGTTGGTGTGCAGCGTCGTGAAGACGAGGTGGCCGGTGAGCGACGCCTCGATCGCGATCTTCGCGGTGTCGAGGTCACGCGTCTCGCCGACCAGGATGATGTCGGGGTCCTGGCGCAGGATGGTGCGCAACACGGCCGCGTAGGTGACGCCGATCTCCTCGTTGATCGGCACCTGGACGATGCCCTCGAGGTCGTACTCGACCGGGTCTTCCGTCGTGATGATCTTCATCGACGGGTCGTTGGTCTTGTTCAACATCGAGTAGAGCGTGGTCGTCTTGCCCGAGCCGGTCGGTCCGGTGACCAGCACGATGCCGTGCGGCTTGTCGAGCAGCATGTCGACCGTCCGCTTGTCCTCCTCGGTGAGCCCGATGCGGTCGACGTCGAGCGCCACCACGCTGCGGTCGAGCACGCGCAGCACGCACGACTCGCCAAACAGCGTCGGCAGCGTCGAGACGCGCAGGTCGACCGCCCGGCCGCCGATCGCCAGCTCGATGCGCCCGTCCTGCGGCACGCGCGTCTCGGCGATGTCGAGGTTCGCCATGACCTTGACGCGCGAGA
>CAYRQC010000672.1:0-5506 GCA_964426265.1 uncultured Phycisphaerales bacterium
TTCACGAGGTCGGCGCCCTCGATTCGATCGTCGATGTGGTCGGCTTCTGTGCGCTGCACCACCGGCTTGGATCGCCGCAGCTCTTCTCGTCACCGATCGCGGTGGGGGAGGGCTTCGTGACCACCGAGCATGGGCAGCTTCCGGTGCCGGCGATGGCGACCCTCGAGCTGCTGATCGGGGTGCCGATCGAGAGCGGCGGGCTGCGCGAGGAGCTCTGCACGCCGACCGGCGCGGCGTTGCTCTCGACGCTGTGCGAGGGCTTCGGCCGCGGCATGAGCTACGTCGTGCGACGTGTCGGCTACGGGCTCGGGACGCGCGAGCGCGCGAGCCCGCCCAACGCGGTTCGGGTGATCGAGTGCGACATGGAGTCGCCGTTCGGTGAGAACGTCGTCGTGCTCGAGACCAACCTCGACGACGCGACCGGTCAGGAGATCGGGCGGCTGCTCGAGCGCTGCCTCGTGGCCGGCGCGCTGGATGTCGTCGCCTATCCGGTCACGATGAAGAAGGGGCGTCCGGGGCAGGTGGTGCAGGTGCTGACGGTCGCGGCGGTCGCCCCCGCGATCGAGGAGCTCTTGCTGCTCGATTCGCCGACGCTTGGAATCCGCCGCTGGTCGGCGACGCGGCGGATCCTCGCGCGCGAGCAGCGGACCGTGACGACCACGCTCGGTACGGTGAGCGTGAAGATCGCGCTGCTTCCGGACGGATCGCGGCGCGCGGCGCCCGAGTTCGCCGACCTCGACCGGCTGGCGCGGGACCATGCGCTGCCGCTTGCCGAGGTGCGCCGTCGGGTCACCGCCGAGATCAGCACCGCGATCGCCTCCGAGCTCGCGGCGCGGCGCGGTCAGTAGTTCGCGAGCCAACCCCAGTCGATCGTGCCGGGTGCCTCGACGTCGCGACGCAGCTCCTCCATCAATTGACGGAAGAAGAGGAGGTTGTGCTCCGTCGCCAGGATCGGCCCGAGCATCTCGTCGGCCGCAAAGAGGTGGCGCAGGTAGGCTCGGGTGAAGTGGCGGCACGCCGTACATGGACAGCCCGCCTCGACCGGGGCGGCGGCGCGCGTGTGCTCGGCGTTGCGGATCTTCAGGATGCCGGCGCGGGTGTAGAGGAAACCGTTGCGCGCATTGCGCGTCGGCAAGACGCAGTCGAACAGGTCGATGCCGGCGCGGACGGCGGTGACCAGCTCGCGTGGGCTGCCGACGCCCATCAGGTAGCGCGGCGTCGCGGCCGGAAGCAGCGGTGCGAAGCGCTCCGCCTCTTCGCGGATCGTCGCGGCCTCCTCGCCGACCGCGATGCCACCGAGCGCGTAGCCATCGAAATCGAGCGTCGCGAGCGCGGTCGCCATGCTGCGCCGCAGCTCGAGATCACGACCGCCCTGCACGATCGCGAAGAGGGCGCGCTCGTCGCTGAGCTCGCGATGTGCCACCAGCGAGCGGCGCGCCCACGCGAGGCTCCGCTCGACGGCGCGTTCGAGCGCGTCACGCGGCGCATCGGCGGGCGGACACTCGTCGAGCACCATCGCGATGTCGGAGCCGAGCGCGTGCTGGATGGCCATCGCCCGCTCGGGCGTGAGGCGGATCTCGGCACCGTCGAGGTGCGAGCGAAAGGTCACACCGTCGGCATCGACCGCACGTCGTTCGGCGAGGCTGAAGACCTGGAAACCGCCGCTGTCAGTCAGGACGATTCCTGGATAGTCCATGAAGCGGTGGATGCCGCCGAGCGCGGCCACGGTCTCCGCGCCCGGCCGCAGCGACAGGTGGTAGGTATTGGCGAGGAGCGCGTGAAAGCCGAGCTCGGTGATGCGGCCACCAGCGATCCCCTTGATCGTCGCCTGCGTGGCGACCGGCATGAACGCCGGCGTCGGCGTCGTGCGGCCGCGGACGGTGAGTTCGGCGCGGCGCGCAGCGCCCGATTGCGCGAGGATCCGGAACGCGACGCGCGCGGAGCTCACCAGCGACGGACCAGCTGTGCACCGTGGTAGTAGTAGTCGAGGATCGCGCGCCACTCCTTGCCCGACTTGGCGAGGCCGGCGGCACCGTACTGGCAGAGACCGACGCCGTGGCCGAAGCCGGCGCCTTGGACGGTGACGGCGCTGCGGCTGAGATCGATCGTCGGCAACCAGGAGCTCGGCAGCTTCTCGGCTTCGCTCGCGGCTCCCGCATTCCAGGCGCGGCGGAACTCCTGGCCTTGGAAGCTCTTGCTCCCGCGGCTTCCAGTGACCTCGAACGCGAGCGTGTGGCCGAGGCGATCCCGATCCGCGGTGATCGACGAGATGGCGCTCACACCGAGCCGGCGCGCCAGTTCGGGGAGTGCGAGCGTCCGGCTCCAACGGTACTTGGGAGACTCGCGGCACCAGTCGCATGCGACTCCCGCGAGGCCGCTGGTGGGGGAGCCGGGGAAGACCCGGACCGCGTCGACGGTGGCGCCGCCGCACGTGCTCATGAAGTAGGCCGGCAACGTCTCGCCGCCCGTCTCGAGCACGAGGCCGCGCGTCGCGGCCACCAACGTGCGCGCTCGCTCGTGCTTGGGACCGGCGCCGCCATAGACCTGGTCGGCATCGGTGGCGCGCAACAGCGGGTTGCCGTGACTCATGCGGTAGCGGGCGTAGGTGCGCGCGGCGACCGCCTGCGCTTTCAGCGCCTCGTCGGGAAAGCTGGAGGGCATCTCGGAGAAGAGGACGCCAGCGAGGTACTCCTCGATGTCGAGCAGGTTGTGGACCTCGAGTCGCCCGCGGTCGTCACGGCGGATTCGCAAGTTGCCGGGATAGCTCTTCCCGCGGAAGGCAAAGCGATCGGCATCGGTGGGCCGGAGGACCACCTCGGGCTCGTCGAGCGCCACGCCGTTCAAGTCGAGGCCGTTGCCGCCGGCGCGGATGCGACCGGCGCTGAGTCGGCGGCCGGACGCGAGCTGCTGGCCATCGCGGTTGGCGACGACGTACGCGCCGTCGAGCTCAACGCGGACGTCATCGGCGTCGCGTTCGAGGAGCACCTGCACCTCGGGTGGTGGTGTGAAGGCGCCCGGGCCCGTGCAGCGTACTAGCACCAGCGAAACCGACGCGAGTAGCGCGCCCAGTGCTGCTATTCGGCGGGGCGCGGTCACCCAGCTCATGCACGCCATCGACCAGCGTCGGAGACGTCGGGCCGCTCCGAAGTGATCGCGCAGATCACGTCGCACGCGGCGATTCCGTGGTCGGGGCATGTACGAGGCACCAGCGATGCCCCTCGTCGGTCAGCTCGCGGCCGCGCGGCGTCTTGCGGATGAGCTCGAGGCGGAGCAGGTGCGGCTCGTAGACCTCCTCGATCGTCTCTTCGGCCTCGCCGACACCCGCCGCGATGGTCTTGACGCCGAGCGCACCGCTCCCCGCGCGGTGGAGCAGACCGAGGATCCGGCGATCGGTCTCTTCGAGCCCGCGATCGTCGATTCCGAGGCGCGCGAAGCCCTCGTCCGCGACGGCGACGTCGACGCGCTCGACGCGGCGCACCTGTGCGACGTCGCGCAATCGTCGGAGGATCCGGTTGGCGATGCGCGGGGTGCCGCGCGCGCGCTGCGCGATCGCCTGGGCGGCGACGTCGTCGAGGCCGATGTGCAGGATCGACGCGGTGCGATGGAGGATGCGGACGAGCTGCTCGGTGGGGTAGGGTTCGAGCTTTTCGTGGATGCCGAAGCGACTGCGGAATGCTGCGGTGAGGCGGCCTTCGCGCGTGGTGGCGCCGATCAGCGTGAATGGCTGTAACGGCAGACGCACGGTCCGCGCGCCGAGGCCTTGATCGATCGGTACGTCGATGACGAAGTCTTCCATCGAACCGTAGAGGTACTCCTCGACGGCGACGGGAAGGCGGTGGATCTCATCGATGAAGAGGACTTCCCCGCGTTCGAGGCCGGTGAGGATGCCGGCCAGGTCGGCCGGACGCGTGATCGCCGGCCCCGAGGTGGTGTGAAGCCGCACGCCGCACTCGCGAGCGAGCAGGCTGCAGAGTGTGGTCTTTCCCAAGCCCGGAAGACCGGAGAGCAGCACGTGGTCGAGCGGCTCGCTCCGGAGCTTGGCCGCCTGCACCGCGATCCGCAGGTTTTCGACGATGCGTTGCTGGCCGACGAACTCGTCGAGCGAGCGAGGCCGTAGCTCGAGCTCGGAGTCATCGGCGGCGCCGTCAGCGTGATTGAGCTGCGCAAAAGTGCCTGGCAGCATCTCGTTCCTGCTCGCGTTGCCTGCGGGTCGACCCTGCCGGTCGCTGGTGTCGACCTGCCTGTAGAGCGACGCCCCTCCCCAGGGACGGCGAACGCCAGAAGCGGCTTCCGGGCGCACCCGGCCCACGCTATCGGGGTGCGCCGACGCCAGCAAGCGACCGGCGGCCGCGACCGCTACACCGTCCGTCTGTGCGAATTCGCTCTTTGTCTGTCCGGATTGCCGCGGTCACTGGCGGTACGAGTCGGATCTAGAGCGTGGCACGCGAGGTGATGGTGAGGTGTCATTGCCCGGGAAGCCGGCCGACTTGGCGGTGACCGGCGCGGGCCCTTCAGGGGGACCGACGCCCTGAGAAGCACGGGACCAGCACTTTGACCAGCGCCGGGCAAGGGCGTACAAGTTCCCGATCCGTTTCGACCCGCGGAGGGCGATCGGTTTTGAAAGGCGAAACGATGCGAGCGATGGCTTGGCGGCCGACCGCGCTGATGACCGGACGTGTAGCGACGGGTTACCTCGCTGCGGGATGGGTCGCGGCGGAGTGCATTGCCCTGGCGGGGCTTGCCGGTTGCGGGGGGGGCGGCGGCGGCGGCTCCGCCGGCCCGAAAGCGCAGAACGATCCGATCATCACGTTGGTCGGTCCGTCCGGGCGCTTGTCTCGGATGATCCGCGAGTCGAACGTCGACCAAGGTGCGAACCCACCTCCGACTCTTCCTCCGACGATCACGACGACGAACCACTGGATCCGCCTGGAGTTCCCGTTTCCCATACAACGGGATGCACTGTTGGAGAACAGCGCCGCGGCGGCGCCGTTCTCCCACCTGAGCCACAGCATCACCATTTCCGACCTGCGGGCGAACCACCTGCCCGGCTTGGCGATGGTCAACGGCATCGACTACCTGGGTAATTCCCACGTCAATGACATCGGCTTCCCGCACGATGTGCAAGACGGTGTCGACAAGAACCTCGGGTTGAACGTCTTTCTCTACGTCGCCGATTCCGACAGCAACCTGTCGACGTTCGCGACGTTCGGCTACTCGCTGAACGGGTTGACCAACAACCGCGACGAGATCACCAATGTCGCCAACCACGAAGGCGGCGTACTCGACACCGTGCGCGTCACCGTCGCCGCGGTCGAAGGGTTCGAGTACAACGCCGTCTGGACCTTCAGCATCGGCAGCGCCGTCGATGCGCGGCGGCCCTATCTCGTGCGGGTCGAGTCGGAGGAGAAGAGCCCGACCGACCCCTTCAACAGCTCGTCCGTGGCGGTGAGCTCGAGTTTCCTCCTCGAGTTCTCCGAGCCGATGGTCCCGAGCAGCGTTGGAGCAT
>CAYRQC010000673.1:0-2676 GCA_964426265.1 uncultured Phycisphaerales bacterium
CCTGCCCGTAAACGGTGCTGTTGTACGCCGCGATGCGCGGATCGACATGAACGTGCGGAGCGAGCGGAAGCACATTGGGCGAGAGGCCGGCGAGGGCCAGCACTTGGCCCAATTCGCCGAGGTCGAGCGCGTACTTCTTCATCACCTCATGAAAAGTGGCCGGCTTTCCAGGAGGCGGGTTCAAGTTGTAGGGACCGGCGTAGTAGTGCCCACTCTTGGTGTAGCTGGAGAATGGAACGTATCCACCCAGGTCGATCGCGAGCTCACCGGCCGCTGGCTCGTGCGTGTTGCTCTCGCCGTCGTTGACGTAGTACGTCTTGATGTTGGTCTGGGCGACTGTGTCAGGAGCGGTTGACACACCGACGACCATGAGCAGAGCTGCGGTGAGCCAGTGACGGTGACTCAGACGGCGACGCACTTGGCAAGCCGTCAATGCCGCGATCAGTGACGCGCTGACGCGTCCCTGCTCGTCGCACCCGTCTGAAAGAGTGCCCCCCCCGCACCCATTCCATTCGCACATGGTCACCATCGTCGAAACACCACGGACCAGTCGACGCTCGGGCACATCCATCGACTCTCCTCCTACTTCCGGGCAGCACGCCTTCCTCGCGCGCCGCGAACTTCGTGTGGAGAGCCGCTCCCGTCGATCGAGAGCGAGCATGCTCTCCTCGGAACGTGAGGGGATGGAGTAGCCCCACGTTCCGGAATCGTCAATGGGTGGCCTCGCGAGGCCTCGCAACCGATCGACGCTCGATTCACGCTCCGCTCGATGCGAGGAACGTTGCCTGCCGCTCACCGCCGCGTGTGTCGCAGCCCCGCGCGCAGCTCGATGAAGAAGCGCTCCCAGTCCGCGGCGATCGCCGGCGGCAACGTCGCCCGTTGCTTCGCATCGCGCACTGGAGCGAAGAGCGGATCGACGAACAGCACATGGAGCAGTGAGCGCCCGCCGCTGCCCGGGCTCAACGCCTCCGCGGCGAGCGTCGTCGCAAGGTGGTCGCGCAAGTGACGGAGCGCCTCCGCATGGAGATGAGCGCGCAGCGAGTCGGGCGTGGTCGCCGCCAGCGCGGCCCGCGTCGCGGCGTGGGCCGCACTCACGCGCGCGAACGGCTCCGCGGCGAGCGCGCGAGCGCGCTGGTCGGCGTCGGCGAGCAGCGCCCCCCACGCATCGACCGCATCGCGATCGAGCCCGCGTCGCTCGAGCAGCAGCGCGACCCGCGCCGCGTCGGCCGCATCGGCGGGCTCGACGGCACCGCTCCGGTAGTCGGCCAGCTCTTCGTCGAGACGACGCAGCGACTCGAGACGCGCGATCTCGGACGCATGGCTTCCGGCGGCCGACGGCACCGAGGCGACCAGCACCTGCTCCGCCCGCCGGAACGCGGCGATCGCGTCGTCGAAACGGCCGAGCAGCTCGAGGGCCCGCGCCTCGACTTGGTGGAGCTCCACGACCACCGTGTAAGAGTAGAAGGGGTTCACTCGCGCGATCGCGCCGCGCAGCGCCTGCTCGGCACCGCCCGGGTCACCGGCAACACACAAGGTCATCGCCACTCGCGGCACCGTCGCGAGCTGGGACGGGGCGGCGAGCAGCTCCCGGAGCGTCGTGCACGCCGCGTCGATCTCACCCGCGGCGAGCTGCCCGGCCGCAAGCGCGTGGCGCAGCTCGTCGGATTGGGGATCGACCTGCAACCCCGCGCGCGCCGCTTGCAGCGACTCCGCCACCTGACCAGCGAAGAGCAGCGCCCAGTTTCGCAAAGCGATGGCGTCGCGCGCGCCGGGGGCGAGCTCGATGCAGCGATCGAATGCGGCGACCGCGCCTTCGAAGTCACCCGTCATCTCGCGCACAACCCCGAGGACGACCCACGCGCCGGTCTGGTCCGGCTCGAGGACGGCGGCCGCGCTCGCGTGATCGAGCGACTCCTCGTAGCGGCGCTCCGGCGGGTCCTTCAGCCAGAGGCCGAGATAGAAGCGAAAGCGGTAGTCGGTCGGCCACCGGCGCGCCGCCTGGCGGAGCAGTTCCACGGCGAGGGGACGCTGCTCGAAGGACGAAAGCGCCACGGCGAGGAAGAAGAGCGTCCGCGGCGGCTGCGACCAGAGATCGGGAGCGTGCGCGAGCGCGACCAGGTCGTCGCGATGACCCGGGATCGCGGCGCGGATGCGGACGCGCCACGGATCGGGATCGAGCTCCTGCATGATCCGCATGAGGCGCTCGAAGTCGCGTGGCTCCTGCTTGCCCGCGGCCACCTCGGCACGCACGCGAATCCACGCCAGCAGGAAGTCGCAGAACTCGAGCGACTCGTGGCTGGCGCCGATGCGGGTGATGATGGCGTCATCCGACATCGAGTCGAAGTCGACGCCCCACTCGCGAAAGACCCGCGCATACTCGGCGTCGATCTGGTCCCACGGCCAGAGGAACCAGTTCCCGGTGGCGTGGGCGATCGCCTCCAGTGCATCGGCATCGCGCTTCCGCTCGTGCGCCGCATGCTCGGCCTCGGCGAGCGTGGCCGCGAGCTCCTGCTGCAAGCGCGTCGCGTCACTGCGCAGCTCCTCGCCGGGATCGCCGGCGCGCGCGGCCATGGTCGCCGCCTCCGCGGCCGCCAGCGCGGCGCGCCGCGGCTCGACCTCGAACGGAGGCGCCGCGTCGGCGAGCCGCCCTTTCTCACGCGCCTGCGCGAGCAGGTC
>CAYRQC010000674.1:0-5585 GCA_964426265.1 uncultured Phycisphaerales bacterium
CGCGGCCGCGCCAAGCTCCACACCGACATCGCCCATCCGATCAACGCCTCCGCCCGGACGCGGCTGCACGATCAGATCATCGAGCGCTACTTCCTCGAGATCGAGCGGTCGAAGCAGCCCGGCTATCAACCACCCAAGCTCGGCGCCGACTACGACGACGAGGACGAGGAGGGCTTGGCACCCCCGATCTCGCCGCTGCCGCGCTCGCCGCCGCCCCGCTCGCCTCTGCATGAGCAGGAGCGCGAGACGGAAACGTGACGCGAACGATCGACCTGCTGGGCGCCGGACGAGCGGGCGCTGCCCTGCTTCGATTGCTGGTGCGCCGCGGTGCTCGCGCGGGAATGGTGGTCGCACAAAGCGAAGCGAGTGCGCGGTCCGCAGTGACCGTGATCGGCAGCGGGATCGCGACGACGGACGCAGGGCGCGCCTTCTCTCCGGGTGGCGTGACGCTGATCGGCCTCCCGGAGCACGCGCTCGCGCCGGTCGCGGAGGCGCTCGCGCGCACGCTGCCCGAATGTGGCGGAGCCATCGCGCTCCACCTTGCGGGCTCTCTCTCCTGTGAGATCCTGGCGCCGCTGCGAACGCGCGGGATCGCCGTCGGCAGCATGCACCCGCTGGCGGCGTTCGCCGATCGTGCAAGACCACCGGAGAGCCTCGCCGGAACCACCTTCGACCTCGATGGCGACGCGGCGGCGCGCGCCACCGCGCACGCGCTGGTCGCCGATCTCGGCGGCAGCGCGATCGAGCTCGGGGCCGGCGGCAAGCCGCTCTTCCATGCTGCGGCGAGCGTGGCGTCGAACGCCTTCGTCGCCCTCTTCGACGTCGCGCTGCGGCTCGCCGAGCAGAGCGGCGCGGAGCCGGCGGCGGCGGCGCGCGCGCTCGAAGCGCTCGCGCGCGGGACGCTCGACAACCTCGCGCGCGTCGGCAGCCCGGCGGCGCTGACCGGTCCGATCGAGCGCGGCGAGGCGGACGTGGTGGCGCGCCACCTCGCCGCCATCGGGATCGCGGCGCCAGCGCTGCTTCCGGCGTATCGCGAGCTGGCGCGGATGATCGTCGACGTCGCCGTGCGCAAGGGAGTACTCGATGCGGCCGCGCAGACGGCGCTGCGACGCGCGCTCGGGGAGCCGCAGCGCGAGGCATGATCGCCGCGCATGAGCGTGGCGATCGTCGCGAGCGTGATGGCGCCGGATGCAGTGGCCCTGACCGCGGCAGCAGCGGCAGCGGTCGGCTTCGCCGATCGCCTCGAGGTGCGCGCTGACGGCTGGACGGCGAGCTTCGCGGCGTTGCTCGACACCATCGCACGGTTGCCGAAACCGGTGATCGTGACGCTGCGACCGCGGAGCGAGGGCGGCCGTTTCGATGGCAGTGAAGGCGAGCGGCGCGAGCTGCTCCGGCGTGCCGCCCGCGTCGCCCGTTGGATCGACGTGGAGGCGCGCGCGCCGTTCGCGAACGAGTCGTTTGCGCCGGCGAAGAAGATCGTCAGTTGGCACGACTTCGATGCCACACCTGCGCGGCTCGAGGAGTTGGCCGCAACGCTGGCGGAATGTCACCGCGACGCGGAGGCGATCAAGTTGGCGGTGACGCCGCGTTCGCTCACCGAGGTCGCGCGCATCGCTCGCGCGCAGCAGGAGGCGGCACGCGCGGGGCTGCGCTGTGCGTGGATGGGGATCGGCGAGCTCGCGCTGCCACTCCGCGCACTCGCAGGCAAGCTCGGTGCGCCGCTCGTCTATGGCAGCGTTCCCGGTCATGCAGCGACCGCGAGCGGCCAGCCGAGCGTCGCTGACCTCGCGACGCTCTATCGCGTACGCGAGCAGCAACCCGCCACTCCGGTCTGCGCGGTGGTCGGGCGCCCGATCGCCCATTCGCTCGGCCCGCGGCTCCACAACACGCTCTACCGGCAGCGCTCGATCGATCGCGTTTTCATCCCGTTGCTCGGCGACGAACCGTCGCTCGACAGCGGTGTCGGTGACACGCTTGCCGCCGCACTCAGCTGTTGCGACGGGCTCGGCATCGACGGCGTATCGGTGACGCTGCCATTCAAGGAGGCGGCGGCGCGGCTCGCGGTCGGCCCGATTGACGGGGAGCCGTGGCCGCCGCCCGCTGGCAGCGTCAACACCTTGAGGCGCAATGCTTCCGGCTGGCAGGCGGCAAACACTGATCGGATCGGTTTCCTGGCGGCGCTCGAGCGCGCCGCGCCCGGACTGCTCGCAAGCCGGCCGCGCGCACTCGTGCTCGGTGCCGGCGGCGCTGCTCGAACGGTGGTCGCGGTCCTGACCGACCACGGCGCACGCGTCGTCATCGCCAGCCGGACGGACGCGCGAGCTGCGGCACTCGCCACGGAGTTGCACGCGGAGTGGGTTCCGTGGCCCGATCGCGTCCACATTGAGCGCGACCTCATCGTCAACGCGACTCCGCTCGGCATGAGCCCGAACGTCACCACCACGCCGATGCCCGACGACGCGCTGCGCTCGACCGACCGCGTCTTCGATCTCGTCTACCGGCCGCGCCGCACGCGACTGCTGTACGACGCCGTCGTCACCGGCGCGCACGCCATCGGCGGCGTCGAGATGTTCGTCCAGCAGGCGCTCGCACAGCACCAGCTCTTCACGGGCGACACGGCCGACGCCGAGCTCGCACGTGCGATCGTGATCGAAGCGCTCGATGGTGACGATCGGCGGATGCCGACGACTGCCGCCGACACCTACCGGCTGACTCCACCCGTCACGTAGGCGAAGTCCTTGCTCCAATCGCGATCGCTGCCGCGCCAGTAGCCGGGCTGCGCGCGATAGCCGGCCGTCTCGAAGCCGGTGACGCCAAGTACATAGAAGTCGGTCGAGAAGCCCGACGTGCCCGCCGGATAGTGGTAGTAGCGGTAGTGGAAGCTCTTGTCGTTGCGCGGATCACTGGGAGGTTCGCGCAGATAACCCTTGGTGAGCAACCCACTCACGAAGCTGCCATCGAGCGTCGTGTCCCAACCGCCGTACGCGGTCTCGACATCGTGATCGGGCAGCTTGCCTTCGTCCTGCAGATAGCCCTCGACCGCGTTCGCGACCGTCTTCAGGTCGGAGAGCCGGCGAGCATCGCGGGTCGCGGTCAGCTTGTCGCTCACCACTGGTGCCAGCGTGCCGGCGAGGATCGCGAGGATCGAGATGCTGATCACCAGCTCCATCAAGCTGAAGCCGGCGGTGCGCGACCGCGAGTCGGTCACGAGCTGCCCCCTCCCGGCGCCGTCGCGGTCGAGGACGACGTCGAGCTCGACGGCTGTGCACTCCCGGTCGCTGAGTTGGCGCCGCCACTGCCACTGCCGCCAGCGCTGCCGCCACTCTTCGCGCCTTCGCTCTTCTCCTTGCCGCCACTTCCTGGAGAGGTCTGCGCCGGCGAGACCACCGGCGCGAGTGCGAGCACGCGCGGCTTGCCGGCCTCCGGTCCGACGCTGCCGGGGTCCGTGGCGATCAACCGATCGGCACGGATCTCCGCGATGACGTAGTGAGTGCCAGGCAACTCGTCGCCGACCCGGAGCAGGTGCCCGTTCACGAGCGCGAGCGCGCGCTGCTCACCGACCAGCAGCCCGCGCAGCTCGAGCTTCGACCATGGATCGCTGCCGCTGGTACCGCTGGTCGCAGCCGTGGTGGTCGGGGTCGAAGTCGCAGCGGCCTCGTCCGTCGCCGCGCCCTTGCTCTTGCCCTTCTTGGCCGTTTCTCCGCCTTCGGCGCGCTGCTTCAGCATCTGTTGGAAGAGTGAGTTGAAGTCGACCGATCCCGCGGCACCGGCCGCGTTCGGCGGCGGCGACTGGTCCGTCGACTGCTCCGGTGCTGACTCGGCCGTTTCAGGCGGTTCCGTGCTGGAAGGCGCCAACGACGAGAGCAGCGACGCCATCGGCGCCACCGCCCCGCCGCCACCGTTCTGCAGGTCGACCGCCAGCCCCGCGATCGCCGGCCCCGGAGTCGCGAGCACTGGCGGCGGTTCGCCCATCAGCTTCTTCACGTCCCACGCGATGACGCCGGCACCCGAGCAGGCCGAGATCACCGCAAACAGCAGCTTCACCTTCATCGATGCTCTCCCGCCGGCGCCATTCCCGGCATCCCCGCCATCGCTGGTGACGCCCCGACTGCCGGCGCCTCCTTCTCGAAGTAGCGCTCGACCTCGAGGTGGAAGGAACGGCCCCCGTCGTCGTCTTCCTCTCCCGAAACTTCGAGCGAGACGAGCCGCAACCGCGGCGTCAACGACGACACCATCCCGCCAAGGAGCAGCACGCGCGTCGGATCGCCCGTGCCATCGAGGCGACAACGCTCGACCTTCGCGGCCACCGGGAAACCGCCACTCGCCCCGCCCACTCCACCGGCGATCGCCGCCATGGCATCGCCGCCGCTGCCGAGCACCTGTGGCGCCGCCATCGCGACCGCACCCGCCCCGCCGCCCGACACGTCCTCTTCCGCGATACTGATTCCCGTCAACGTCAACCCGAGCACCTCGACGACCTGCAGCAGATGGTTGCGCGTCTCGAGGAGTCCCGCGGCGTGCGAGAACCAGGCGCGAAACTCGCGATGGACCCGATCGGCACTGGTGCGCCCGCCGGTCTCCCACTCGTCGACGCGCGCCACTTCGCCTTGCAATCCGTCGAGCTTGTGCTGGAGCTCCGTCGCCTGCTCCTCGAGCTCATTCGCGTTGCGGCCACCCGGCATCGGCACGCCAGCGAGCAGGGCGATCGTGCCGAGCGCCACACCGACGGTCACCTTGCCGCGCTTGTGTTTGCGCGCCGTGATCCGCAACTTCGCCGGATCGAGCTCGACAATGATGCTCATGGAGTGACACTCATTGCAATGTCACCTCGATCTTGACCTGATCGTCGCTGCTGCCGGCCGACTCCTCCATCCCACCCGGCTCTGCTGAAACGGCGACCTTGGCACACCACGGCCGCGATTCGAGCGCGGCGACGAAGCGCTGCACCGACTCGGGACCGGCGGTGAGATCCCCACGCAACAGCAGCTCGAGGCGGCGGGGCGGTGGCGGCTCGGGACGGGCGAGCTCGCTCGAGCTCGGCGCCACGAGCTTCGACGAGACGAGCTCGACGTCGGACGGGACCAGCATCATCGTCTCGAGCAGCGGCTCGACGGCGTTCCGCGAGCCGTTTCCCGCGCGAACACCGAGGAGCGCGAGCGCTCGCGTTTCCATCTCGCTGCGGCGCTCCGCATCGAGCGCGCTGGCACGCAGCTCACTCTTGCTCTCGAGGTTGGTGAGAACGCTCTCGATCGTCGCGACCTGCGTGCCGGCGTGGCGTGCCCGCTCGTGAAGCCGCGTGCGAAACCAGGCGCTCCCGCCGATCAACGCGAGCGCGGCGGCGGCCAGCGGCAGCAGCTTGCGCACGCGCGCCGGCTTGCGCACGAAGAGGTCGGCCGGCGCGCTCGTCGCAGTGGCGGCGCGATCGTGGTGACAGAGCAATCCGACCAGCACCGGCAGCCACGGCTCGAGCGCCATCGACGCCTCGTCGGCGCTCCCGACCACACGCAGTGGCACGCACGGGAGTGCCGCGCTCGCCGCCAGCCACGGACAGAGGCGGCTCGCGTGGTCGGCCGAGAAGCCGGACA
>CAYRQC010000675.1:0-4236 GCA_964426265.1 uncultured Phycisphaerales bacterium
CGCGCTGGCTCACCGAAGGCATCTCGGTCCACGAGGAGCACGTCTACCAGCCGAGCGGCGACCGCGAGATGGACCTCGAGCTCTTCAACTACTTCCACAGCCGCGAGATCGTGCCGGTGCGCGAGCTCAATCGCATCTTCGGCGGGCCGAAGATCCTCTTCGGCTACTACGAAGGTGGGCTGCTTTGCGACTTCCTGGTCGACCAGCGCGGTGATGGAGTGCTCACCGAGATGCTGCGGCGCTTCGGTCGCGACGAGGAGACACCGGCCGTGGTCCAGGCGGTGCTCGGGATGAGCTGCGAGGAGCTCGACCAGCAGTTCCTGGCGTGGATCGAGCGCACCAAGCTCGCGGCCATGAAGGTGCAGCCCACGTACACCGAGAACGGGCGCCGCCGCCTGATCGAACGGGTCTACGCGAGCGAGCATCCCGACGCGGCGCTGCTCGCGCAGGTGGCGTGGGCCTATCACGCCGCGCGCCGCCCGATCGATCGCGACGACTTCCTGAACCAGGCGCTCGCGAAGGATCCGCGCCTGCCGGCCGCCCACTTCCTGATGGCCGAACGCGCGCTCCAGGCGCGCCGCATCGAGGAGGCACTGAGTGAGCTCGAGACCGGCATCCAAGCCGGCGGCGAGGAGTTCTTCGCCCTGCTGCGCTACACGCAGCTCCTCGGCAGCAAGCAAGGGATCGTCGAAAGTGGCACCCGTCCGAACGGACATCCGCGACCGGGTGCAAAGCCGGCGGGCGGCGCGGCGCCTCCGGAAGGCGCGGGCGATGCCGCAGGCGATGAAGCGGCGAGCGGCGCGCTCGATCTCACCGATGCGGAGCGCGGCGCGCGCGAACGGCTGCTCGAGCTGCTCGCGCGGACCAAGAGCTGCTTCCCGCGCTTCGTCGGTGAGAACAATCCCTACGTGCTGCGCGCGCGGCTCCTGCGCGAGCTCGGTCGCGACAACGAGGCGTTGGACGAGCTGCGCGCCTTCTGTGCGATCGACGAGTCGGACGTCCAGGCGCGCGAGGTCCTCTCGCAGCGCGCGCTCGAGCACGAGGAGTGGAACGACGCGCGCCGCTGGTTGCGCGAGCTGCGCCTCATCGATCCCTTCCGCCGCGCGATCTGGCGCGACCTCGCCCATTGCGAGCGCAAGCTCCAGTCGCCGGCCGCCGCGATCGCGCTGGTCGAAGGGGCGCTCCAGATTGACCCCTCCACGGAGCCCGACTACGATCCCGCCCGCGCCGCCAACCCGGACGACACGCACGAGGCGCACATCCGGGCGGAGCTGCTCCTCGACCTCGTCGAGCTCGAGCTCGAAGTGGGCGAGACGGCGGCCGCGGATCGAGCACTCGAAGAGGCACGTCGGCTGGCACCCGACCTCGAGCGGCTCGCGGAGTTCAAAGGGCGGGGCTAGAACGAGCCGGGCGGCGTGGCAGGGGGGAGGCGAAGTGGCTGAGTCGAGTACGCCACGCAGTGCTTCCCTGGCAGGCGCAGCGACGGTCGCGCCCGCGTCGCGTCCAGGCGCCGCGGTCACTGCGGGCGCTGCCGACTTCATCCAAGAGCTCTGGCTGCGCGTCCGCGCCGATGTCCTTGCCACGGCGGGAGAGCACGCGAAGCGGCTCGAGCCGTGGCTCGCGCGGCTGCGGCCAGTCGCCCTGCGGGAAAGCACCTTCGAGCTCCAGACGCGCAGCCCGAAGGCGCTGCCGCTGCTGCGCGCCCGCATCGCCCCGCTGCTCACCGAGTCGCTGCGGCGCGTGGTCGGCGCGCCGTTGCGACTGCGGATCGAGCTCGACCAGAGCCTCGGCGGCGCGCTCCGAGCGCTGGGTGTGCGACCGCAGCCGCTGCCGCCGGAGCCGCCGCCGTTCGTGGCGCGCCCCGAGAGCCGACTCGCGATCGCGGCGCTGCTCCGGATGGCGCGCGATCCGCAACCCGAGTTCGATCAGTTGGTGGTCGAGGGGCCGGCGGGGGTCGGCAAGTCACTGTTGCTCTCGACGATGATCTGGCAGCGCCGCCGGCGCCATCCCACCGAGCGGTGGCGCCGCGACCACGGCGAGCCGCTCTTCCGCGACTTTGCGGCGGCCTGCCGCGAGGGATCGCGGGCATCGTTCCGCGGCGAGCGGATCGCCTGTGACGGCTACGTCCTCGACGACGTGCACGAGCTCTCGGGCAAGCTCGGCTGCCAAGAGCAGTTGGTCGAGATGCTCGAATACCTGCGCGCCCGCCGCCGGCCGATCGTCATCGCCGGGCGGCCGCTCGAAGGGGGTCCGCGCGACTGGCTGCCGACCTTGCGCTCCTTCCTGCGGCAGGGACTGCGGCTCGCGATCCCGCAGCTCGCGGCGGCCTCGCGCGCCGAGATCCTGCACGCCCGCGCCGGCAGTGCGCGCGGCACGATCGGCGCGCTGGTCGACGAGCTGGCCGCGGCGACCGAGCTGCCGATGTCACGCGCCGTCACGGCGGTCGAGATCGCGCAGTTGCGGGCCAAGACGCTCGGCCGGCCGCCGACGCGCGAGGAGCTCGAGGCGGCGCTCGGCGACCTGCTGCCGACCTCGCGCGATCCCGAGCCGTTCGACCGCGTGCTCGACCGCTGCGCGCAGTTCGCCGCGGTCTCGCGCGACGCGCTGGTCGCCGGCTCGCGGGCGCGCGGCGCGGCGCTGGCACGCCACCTGGCGGTCTATCTCGCCTACGAGGTCTTCCGGCTGCAGCGCGCGACGGTGCGCCGCTGGCTCGGGCCGCTTTCGCCCTCCGTGCAACCCTACGCCAAGGCGAAGATCGACGCGCTGCGGGTGACCGATCGCCGCCTCGACGGCTTCATCCGCGAGGTCGCCGAGGAGATCGGCCGCGGCCAGCGCTTCCTCTTCGTCTGACGCGATCGCGCCGCTCTCCTGACGCGCCCCTCGCATGGATTCCGGCTGCCCGCTCCTCGTCCGCGGTCCCTTCCGATCGGGTCAGCTTGCGGCGCGCTGTTCCGCGGAGCTGCGACCGACGACGGCGGAGCTCGACGCCCATATCGAGCGGCGCTGGCAGGCCGCACTCGACCATGCGCGCCGCGAGCAGCGCCCCCTCTTCGATGGCGCCGTCCTGCGCTGGGTCGACTACCTCCTGGAAGCAGCGACGCCACCCCACGGCGAGCGCAAGCTCACGCTCATTCTCGGTCGCAGCAGCTACCGCGACTTCGTCGGCACCAACCTTGATCCGACGATCGCGCCGGCCGATCGCGGCGGCCGCTGGCCGTGGAGCCACTTCGGGAACGCGGTCGGCACTTCGGCGCTGGTGATCACCCGCGATCAGCGATTGGTCGCCGGCCGCCGCAGTGATCGCGTCCTCGGCTACCCGGGATTCGTCCACTCCTTCGGCGGCATCGTCGAGGCGGCCGACGACCCGTCCGGCGCCGTCGACCTCTTCGCGAGCGTGCACCGCGAGTTGACGGAGGAGCTCGGGCTCCTGCCATCCGAGCTGGAGCAGAGCGTGCTCACCGGGATCATCCGTGCCCCACGGATCGAGCAGCCGGAGCTGCTCTTCGCGGTCCGCACCCCGCTCACACTCGGCGAGCTGCGCGACCGCTGGAGCCACGCAGCATCGCGCGACGAGCACTCGACGCTGGTCGATTTCGCCGACGACGCATCGACCATCGAGTGTGCGCTCGAGGCCGCCGCTCCGGTGAGCCCGATCGGCCGCGCATGCTTCGCGCTCTACTTCGACGTCGTCGGTGGCGGCGGAGCGACGCGATAGAAGACCACGTGCTGCCAGGGCAATCGGTCGTACTCCGAGTCGACCTCGAAGCCGTTGGCCGCCAGCTCCTTGTGCATCTGCACTTTGGTCATCTTGTGCAGCAGCTTGATCGGCACCTCCGGATCCTCGAGCCGGAACTCGACCAGGACGATGCGCCCCTTCGGCTTCAACGCCTTCTTGAGTGCGGCCAGCATCTCCTCGGGGTAGCTGAGCTCGTGATAGACGTCGACCATGAGCGCGAGATCGATCGACGCGTCGGGGAGCTTGGGATCGGCGAGCGTCCCGAGTACGGGCACCACCACGTCGCCGACGGCGTGCTTCTTGCCCTCTTCTTTCAACTGCTCGAGCATCTCCGGCTGCACGTCGATGGCGAAGACCTTCCCCTTCGCGCCGACCAGCTTCGCCACCCTGTAGGTGTAGAAGCCGTTGCCACAGCCGACATCGGCGACCACTTCGCCTTCGACCAGCCCGAGCGCCGTGATCAGCTCGCTGCAGCTCTCTTCTTTCTCGCGCGTCACGCG
>CAYRQC010000676.1:0-3077 GCA_964426265.1 uncultured Phycisphaerales bacterium
CTCGACGACCACCACGTCCGCGAGATCGACGCGCGCACGGATCGCTTCCGCCGCGAAGCCGAGCACGACGACGACGCGCAACGACGACGCGCGCGCGAGGCGCAGCACGCGCGCGAGTGCGAGCTCACCATCGATCGCGATCAGTGGCTTGGGCGAGCCCATGCGTGAGGAGCGGCCAGCCGCGAGCACCACCACGACCGGATCACTCGTCGTCATCTGCGATATCATCCCGCCTCGTTGGATGCGCGTGGCTCCTGGCATCGATTCGTCGATGGATCGACGGACCGAGCACTGACCTGCGGTGCCAGGAACGCAGCGTCCCACGCCCGCAGGGAGGCAGCCGCCGAACCGACGGCAGAGATCCCGCCGCAACGACGGCTGCCTCCCCAAGGGTTTTCACGAGCCACGGTTTTCACGAGCCACCGCCCCGCCGCGCTGATCGCACGCCGTTCGCCCATTCGAGCACGTTGGCGGCCAACTGCCGCCCCATCGGCGATCCGACCGACTCGGGATGGAACTGCACGGCACACGCCGGCCACTGCGCGTGCGCGATCGCCATCACCTCGCCACTTTGCGACTCGGCCGTCACGTCGAGCTCCGCCGGCAACGTCGTGCGCGCCACGACCAGCGAGTGGTAGCGCATCATCTTCACGGCCATCGGCAGGCCGGCGAAGAGCCCGCCGCCGCGATGCACGATCGGCGAGCTCTTGCCGTGCATCGGTTGCGCCGCGCGCACGACCCGGCCACCGCACGCGACCACCAAGAGCTGCAGCCCGAAGCAGACACCGAAGAGCGGCACGCGTCCGGCGTTCGCACGGATCAGCTCGAGCGAGCGCCCGGCATCCGCGGCGTTCTCCGGATGGCCGGGCCCCGGACCGAGGAGCAGCAGGTCGGGCGCCGCAGCAAGCAGCGCACGCGGATCGAGGTCGCGGCTCTGCACGACGATTGGTCGCTCGCCGGCGAGCTCACCGAAGAGGTGCGCGACGTTCCAGGTGAACGAGTCGTCGTGGTCGACCAGCACGATCTTCACGGGATGGCCCGCCCGGTCGGCCGCGCGCCGCACGCCGCGAGCGCGCGCAGAAGCGGCGCCGCTTTCGCGCGACTCTCCGCGAGCTCGAGCGCCGCCTGCGAGTCCCACACCAGGCCGCCGCCGACGTTGACGCGCGCCAGGCCACCGGCGCAGAGCACCGTCCGGATCACCACCGACAGATCGGCGCGGCCGTCCGCGGCGATGTAGCCGAGCGCCCCCGAATACGGGCCGCGCGGCCCCCTTTCGAGCGCGCGCAGCAGCTCGATTGATCGCGGCTTGGGCGCACCCGTCATCGAGCCGGGCGGAAAGGCCGACACCAGCAGATCAGCGACGTCGCGACCCGCCTCGAGATCGCCTTCGATCACCGAAACCAGTTGGAGCAGCGTCGGGTGCTCCTCGACCAGCGGAACCTGTGACGCGCGCACGCTCCCGAGCCGACAGACGCGGCCGAGGTCGTTGCGGAGCAGGTCGGCGATCATCAAGTTCTCGGCGAGCATCTTCTCCGACGCGGTCAGCGCTCGTGATGCGAGCGCGCGCGCCTCCGCATCCGGTGGCTTGCTCGCCGTCCCCTTCATCGGGCGCGCTTCGACGTGGCCGTGCTCATCGACGCGAAGGAAGCGCTCCGGCGAGCTCGACACCAGGGCGAACTCCGGACTCGACGCCACGGCGCTGCTCGGGGTGGTGACGAACGCGGCGAACGGTGCCGGATTTTCGCGGCGGAGCACGGCATAGAGCGCGAGCGGATCGGCTGGCAGCTCGCGAACGAAGGGGTAGGTGAGGCAGAGCTGGTAGCTGTCGCCGGCCGCCAGTGACTCGCGCGCCCGCATGAAGAGCGCCGAGTAGTCGGCCTCCGTGACGTCGCCGGGTGCGATCAGGTCGGCATCCGTAACCACTCGTCGCGGCGGCGCGCTCTCCGACACGACCCACTCTGCAACGACGCCGTCGAGTCCAGCGAGCCGTGGTCGCGAGCCGTGCAGCTCCGATTGCAGCTCGCGCGCGAGTGCGGCGTTGCACGACCAGAGCGTCGGCGATGCACCCGGCCGCGGCCAATGGACCACCGTGTCGGTGAGCAGGAACCACGCATCGGGATAGGGCGCGAGACGCGGCACTTCGCGGCTGGCCATCGCCTCGTAGCCGAACCAGCCGAACGCACCAACCGGCGGTGCGCCCGCCGGCGACGCCAGCACTCCAAGACCCCGGACACACTGCTGGAGCGCATGGAACGGCGACGGCGCGGCCGACAGCACGTCGACGCTCGGCAGGTGGACGCCGGCGCGCAACGGCGCGATCGCGGCGCGCCCGCGCTGCCACGTGAAGAGCGCGAGCGGACAACCGGCGACGATCGTCTGCTCGCCATGCGCGGCACTGGGCAGCGCGCTCTCGAGTGCGACGACCGGACCGCGCCGCCGCCACGCGGCGATGACGTCGATCGGATCGAGAGCGCGGGCGATCGGGTGTGGAGAGAGCGGGGCCATGCCGCCGGGCGATGGTAGCTCGCGGCCACCACCCCTTGCCGAACGCACTGGCGAGCGACACGATCGCTCGCGGCCGTGGCTGGGGGAACCTGGAGATCGGAGCATCGCCATGCTGCCGTGGAGCCGAACCATCACCGCAGTCGCACTCCTTCTCGCCGCCGCGGCCGACCACTCGGCGGACGGCAGTGCCGTGCTTGCGACCATGAAGCAGGCCGCAGGCAAGCTGGAGAAGCTGCGCGCGCTGGTTCGGATCGAGGAGCAGCTCGGCAGCGCCGTGCCGGCCGTGCGGTTCGTCGAATGCTGGGTCGACGTCCGCGGCGGACGCGTCCGCACCGAGCAACGCAACTTCGGCAACGGCGCGGCCCACCTCGTGAACGTCGTCGATCGCGAACGGCTGCGCATCCGGCAGCTGCAGGTCGGCGAGGTCGCCGAACAGGTGCGGACGTTCGACCTGCCGACGGCGCTGACGGCGGCGCTCTCCGGCGATCTCATCGGTTCCGCCTTCCAAGGGCGGCCACCCACGCTGAGCGCGTCGGCCTACGGCAAGCCCGAGCTCGCGGCGCAGGGCGAGG
>CAYRQC010000677.1:0-2563 GCA_964426265.1 uncultured Phycisphaerales bacterium
GGCCGGCGTGTCGAGGAGCAGCTCGCGCAGCGTCGGGATCGCCTCCGGCGACCCCACGATGCCGAGCGCCAGCGCGGCCGCTTCGCGCGCCGTCTTCTGCGAGTGGCCGAGCGTCTTCACGAGCGCCGGCAGGACCAGCGACGCCTCTTGCGCGGTCGCCATGCGGGCGAGCGCGATCGCCGCCGAATCAACGACCTCGGATTCATCCGAATCGAGCGCCTGCAGCAGCGCGTCGCGGATGCGCAACCGCTCCTCGCTCTGCACGCGCTCCGGTGTCTCGGTCCGAGCGAGCGAGCCACGCCCCAGGTCAAAGCGTGTCCCGCGGGTGACAACTGCCCGCCCGATCAGGTGGGTCCGGAGGTCGAGGAAGGCGTCGTCATTGGCGTCCCACCAGAACTCCCATTGCTCGAGACCGCCGCTTGACTGGTTGCCGTGGCGACCGTAGCCGCCGCGGCCCCCCGTCGTCGGGCCAGCCGAGGGTGGCGCGCCGGGCGTCGTCGGACCGCGGTTACCGCCGGTGGTGCGGGGCCCAGCCGGACCGGTGCTGCCGGGGCCCGAAGGGGTCGTCGGCCCAAAGGGGTTGCTGGGAGGTGTCGGAGCGGTCACCGGACCTGGGGGGGGAGGTGGAGGATCGATGTTGCTGCCGTGCCGGGCGACGAGCGGCGCAGGCATCAGGAACGCAGCGGACCAGATCCCTACAGCAAGCAATGCCTTTTTCATGGTCGTTACTCCTTGTGCAGCCAGGAGGGCACACAAAGACAAGTAGCGACGAGACGCACAGCGTATTACGTGCCAACGCGAGTACCGCGGACGACTTCCACGGGCGGCCGGCGGTCGCGTCGCCCGAGACGGCACCCCCATCGAGCACCCCGTCGTCCTAGAATCCCCGCGATGAGTGCATCGCCTGCGCCACTCTTGATGCTGCCGCTGCTGCTGCTGCTCGGGCCCGGGAACGACGGGCCGGCGCCGGAGCGCGCAATCGACTACAGCCGCGACGTGCGGCCGATCCTCTCGAAGCACTGCTTTGCGTGTCACGGACCCGACGGCGATGCGCGAAAGGCGGGGTTGCGGCTCGACCTCGCGGAGGGGGCGACGGCGGAGCTCAAGTCGGGCAACCACGCGGTGGTGCCGGGGGAGCTCGCGCTATCGGAGCTGGTCGCACGCATCACGAATGAGTCGGTGAAGCAGCGGATGCCGCCCGAGAAGTTCGGCAAGCCGCTCGCCGACGAGCAGATCGCAACGCTGAAACGGTGGATCGAGCAAGGCGGCGAGTACCACCCGCACTGGAGCTTCATCCCGCCGATGCGGCCGACGCCGCCTGAGGTCGGTGGCGCGAGCGATGGTGCGAGCGCTGTTTCACTCGATGGTGCAAGCCGGCTCGACCTTTCGAAGTGGCCACACAACGACATCGACCGTTTTCTGCTCGCGCGGCTCGACTCGGAAGGGCTCACTCCTTCGCCGTCAGCCAGTCGCGAGACGCTGCTGCGGCGCGTCACCCTCGACCTCACCGGCCTGCCGCCCACCATCGCGGAGCTCGACGCCTTCCTCGCCGACGCGAGCCCTGACGCCTACCCGAAGGTGGTCCGCCGCCTGCTCGACTCGCCGCGCTACGGCGAGCAGCAGGCGCGCCTCTGGCTCGATCTCGCGCGCTACGGCGACACGCACGGCTACCACCTCGACAACGAGCGGTCGCTCTGGCGCTGGCGCGAGTGGGTGATCGACTCGTTCAACCGCAACCAGCCGTTCGACCAGTTCACGATCGAGCAGCTCGCCGGCGACCTGTTGCCCGATGCCACTCCCGAGCAACGGATCGCGACCGGCTTCGAGCGCTGCAACCCGACGACCGGCGAGGGTGGCCTCATCGAGGAGGAGTACCTCGTCAAGTACGTGGTCGACCGCGTGAACACGACCAGCACCATCTGGCTCGGCCTCACCGTCGGCTGCGCACAGTGCCACGACCACAAGTTCGATCCGATCACGCAGCGCGACTACTACCGGCTGTTCGCCTTCTTCAACTCGATCGCCGAGCGCGGGACCGACGACAACGCGCTCTCGCCGGCGCCGGCGATGAAGGCGCCTTCGCCCGCGCAGGCGGCGGCGGTGGCCGACGTACAGGCGAGGATCGCGGCCGCGGAGCAGGAGAAGCTCGCGCCGATGCCGGAGGCCGACGCGGCACAGAAGAAGTGGGAGGCGGAGGAGGCGCCGCGGCTGGCGCGCCGGTGGAGGGTGCTCGATCCCAAGAGCGCGACGGCGAGCGGCGGCACCACGCTGCGCAAGCTGGACGATCGTTCATTGCTTGCCGAAGGCGCGAACCCGGCAACCGACGTCGATGAGATCGTCTTCGACGATGCACCGTCGAAGATCACGGCGCTCAAGCTCGAAGCGCTCGCCGATCCGTCGCTGCCGCTCGGCGGACCGGGGCGCTTTGCGAATGGCAACTTCGTGCTGACCGGCTTCGAGGCAGAGCTGGTCGGCAAGGACGGGAAGGCGCGCCCCATCGAGCTGGTGAACGCCGTCGCCGACCATCAGCAGGAGAACTTCCCGCCGACGCTCGCGATCGACG
>CAYRQC010000678.1:0-7038 GCA_964426265.1 uncultured Phycisphaerales bacterium
CCGCGGCCCAAGCCGCCGCGCCTCTTCTCCTCGGCTCCGGCCGCCACACCTATGAGTGGGTCAGCCACTGGGCGAAGCTGCCGGCCGGCATGGCCGATATCGGCGAGCTGCACGGCGGAATCGCGGTCGACGCCAAGAACCAGGTCTACGTGAGCACGAACACGGAGAACGCCGTCTGTGTATTCGACCAGGATGGCACCTGGCGCGGCTCGTTCGGCAAGGAGCTCGGCTCCGGCCTCCATTCGCTCTGCATCAACCAGGAAGGCGATCAGGAGTTCCTCTACGGCACGCACCTCGGCAGCCGCCAGGCGCTGAAGATGACGCTCGACGGCAAGCTGATCTGGGCGATCGGCTATCCCGAGCAGTCGGGAATCTACAAGGATGCGAACGGCTACGCGCCGACCGGGATCGCGGTGCTACCGGACGGCTCGTTCGTGGTCGCCGACGGCTATGGCACCTCGTGGCTCCACCTGTTCGACGGAAACCAGAAGTATGTGAAGTCGTTCGGCGGCGGTGGCACCGATCCGGGCAAGTTCCAGACCTGCCACGGGCTCTGCCTCGATCTGCGCGGCGCGACGCCGCTGCTGCTGATCGCCGATCGCGAGAGCAGTCGCCTGCAGCACTTCACGCTCGGTGGCGAGCTGGTGAAGATCTACGACCAGGAGCTGCGCCGGCCGTGTCTTGCAAGCGTGGCGAACGGCGATGGCGACGTCGTCATGCCGGAGCTTGCCGGCCGCGTCACGATCTTCGATCGCGACATGAAGCTCGTCTGTCACCTCGGCGACAACCCGAACGAGGGAATGCGTGCCAACTTCAACGCGCCGCGCGAGGAGCTGAAGGACGGCGTCTTCACCGCCCCGCACGGCGCCGCATGGGACCACGACGGCAACCTCTACGTGCAGGACTGGAACAAGCTCGGCCGGGTGACGAAGCTCAGGCGCGTGAAGGCGAAGACGAAGTAGCCAGTCACGGCGATCGGTCGCTCACGGGAATCGCACCGGACGCAGCACCGCCTCACGGAAGGAAGAAGGCCGAGCGCAACACCGCCTGAGGGGTCCAGCTCACGGCATCGAGTAGCCGGCGTACGACCCGCCGCGTCTGCGCCCACGCGACCGGATCGGGCGTCGCGGTCTGTGCACTGGCGGCGAGTGTCGCGACCGCCGCCTGCTCCTCTGGCGCGAGCGCATCCGGCGACGTCGTCCCGAGGAGCTGCCAGAAGAGGAAGAGCCGTTCGGCGGACGGCTCCTCTGCGTCCTCGACGAGCGCGCGCAGCTCGCGCGGCGCCAGCGCGTGCACGTCGGTGAAGCGGAAGTCCCATCGCCGCGGCTCGGCGCGGCCGTTCGGAGCGGTGCGTGGAGAAGGATGCAACGCGGTGTACTTCGGCAGCTCGCCGAAGACGTTGAGGTTCTCGACCGTGCCGAGCTGCCGCGCGACCCGCTCGACGTGCGCGTCGAACGCGGCATCGGGATCGACCGTGAAGAGTCGCAGACCGAGCCAGACCAGCTCCGCAATCGTCGAATCCTCGACCACCGCCTGCCGCTGCGAGAGCGGCAACCCGTTCAAGTCATCCCACCAGAGGAAGACATACCAGCGCTGCTTCTCCGCATAGCTCACCTCGTGATCGCGCCAGCGCGCGAGGCGCGCGACGTCGTCGCCCTTCGCCGCGAGGCGCCGTGTGAAGAGCGGAGCGGCGCCACCCAAGTAGTGGCCGACGAGCTCACGACACAGCTCGAAGGAGTCGAGCGCCGGCAACCCGCGCACCCGCCGTCGCAGCAGCGCCCACTCGGTCGCTTCGAGATCGACGGCGAGCCCGTGGTGGCGCGTGCACGACAACACGTGATAGTCGAGCAGCAGCACGGCAAACGCCTCGCTGACCAGGTGTTGCTCGAGGAAGAAGTCGCGCTCGCGCCACCGCTCGTGCCCGAACGTGACACTTGCGACGTCGTACCAGACGAGGTGCGCGAGGTCGTGCAGGAGCCAGAGCTCGCGCGTCTCCAGCTCGTCGAGCGCGAGGGCGCCGCGCTCCACGGCGGCGGCTCGCGGAAACTCGGGCTCGTCTTCATCGAAGAGCGCCACGCTGCGCAACTGCGGCGCGAAGCCGCGCAGATCGGGCAGCCCGAGCGCCTCCCAGCCGCGCACTCGCCCCGATCGGCGCCAGCGCACACCGGTCCGCCGCGCATACGCGTGGAGCCGCTGCAGCACCCGCGCGAGGTCGGGTGCAGCCGGCGCGGTCACTTGATGTACCCGAGCGCACGCAGCTCGTCACTGCGATCGGGGAGCCCCGAGATCGCCGCCATCGGCGCCTGGCGTGCGTAGTCGTCGCGCCGCTGCCGCAACAGGCTCTGTAGCGCGTCGCGCATTCGCGGCTCGCGCTCGGCGAGGTCGTGGTGCTCGCCGGGATCGTCGCGCAGGTCGTAGAGCTCGATCCGGTCGCGCTCCGGCGTCACGATGAGCTTGAGGCCGCCGCGGACGATCGCCTCGCGTCGCAGCGGCTCGTCGCTCTCCGGCTCCGTGGCGAGCTCGGTCGTGAGCAGGATCGACTCGGCGAAGCGGGCGGGCTCGAGCTCGTGCGGCGGCGCGGCGCCCCCGAGCCCGGCGAGATCGAGGATGAGCGGCGCGAGGTCGATCGTCGTGAACGGCGTCGCGACGCGGCCCGCGGCCAGACCGGGAGCGCGCACGATCAGCGGCACGTGGACCGCCTCGCCGTAGAGGTGGTCGCGGTGGAAGAGGCCGTCGTGCTCGAGGAACTCCTCGCCGTGATCCGCGGTGACGACGATCACCGAACCGGCGAGCCGACCGCGTGCGCGCAGCCCGTCCATCAGCACGGCGAACCACTGGTCGAAGTAGCGCACCTCGTCGTCGTACAGGTCGCGCATGCGCGCGATCGCGGGGAGCGCGGCTTGCGGGATGCCGTGGACCACGTGCTCGAGGCCGGTCGCGCCGGTGAACCGCTCGGCGATCTCCGGGCCCGTCGCCGTGCAGAACGGGTTCGCGGGATCGGTCGGGAAGCAGAGCTCCGGTGGCAACGGCGCGGCGTACGGCGTGTGCGGATCGATGAAGTGGAGGTAGGCGAAGAGGCGGTCGCCTTCGTGATCGTCGAGCCAGTCGAGCACGCGCGGCACGATCTTGTTGGCGTTGCCCCACGCCCCGTCGACCCAGGTCTCGAAGCCCTGCTGGAAGTTCGCGCGCCGGGAGACCAGCGTGTTGGCGACGAACGCGCCGGTGGTGACGCCCGCGGCGGCGAAGCGCTCGCCGATGGTCTCGAGCTGGTCGAACAGCCAGGGGGTGAGCGTCGCGCCGTGGACGTCGGGATGGAGCCCGGTGAGGAGGCTGGCGGTCGACGGCAGCGTCCACGGGCTCGGCGAGTAGGCGGTCTCGAGCACCAGCGCGTCGCGCGCGAACGCATCGAGCGCGGGGCTGGTCGGCCGCGCGTAGCCATAGGTGCCGAGCACGTCGGCGCGCAACGTGTCGACCACGATGTAGATCACGTCGGGACCGCTGCCACGCGGCTGCCGCGCGACCGTCTTCGGTGCCACGAGACGCGGAAGGAGGAAGCTCGCCGTGAACGCGTTCGCCGTTGCCGCCGCGCGCACCGGCTCGGCCTCGAACTGGATCGCCACCTCGCGATCGGCGAAGGCCGAGAGGTCGAGCTCGACCTCGTCGCGCAGAGGCCGCATCGCGGCGGTCTCTGGCCGAAGGCGGCGCTCGCGCAGCACCGCATCGTCGACCCGCACTCGCAGCGTGATGGCACCCTTCTCGTGCGAGCCCACGCTCACCGCGACCGACTCGAAGAAGCGCAGGTGCGCGAGCGGCGGCACCGTCACTCGTACCGTCGCGTGTCCCGGAACCGGCAACACGATCGCGCCCGCCGCGCGCGACGCCGGGCCGTGGAGCTCCGCGAGGTCGGCCACCACTCGCTCGCAGCTCTGCACGCGATCGGAGTCGCTCTCCGGCCGGCCTTCCGACTCGAGCCTCAGCTCACGCCACGCGATGCGGGCGCCACCCGGCTCCTGCGCCGCGGTGACGATCACGAGCGTGCCGGTCTCTCCGGCGCGCGCGGCGAGGTCGAGCGTGCCGGCGGTATCGGCCGGAGCGCCGGCCGCGCACGAGATCGTGAGGAGTTCCTCGCGCGGGAGGCCGTCGCGTTCGAACGCGATCGTGCAGCGCAGCGGGCACTTCAACCCCTCGCGATCGAGCTTGCTCACGCCGATGCGATAGGCGAGGCGCGCGCGCGGATGGAGCGTGACCCGCGGCCAATGCACCTCGCTGCCCGCGGTGACGACGAGCTCGAGGCGATCGTCGGCGCTCACCCGCTCCCAATCGCCGACCAGCTCCGGGGCCGCGATCGAAGGGGCGTGCACGACGTCGAAGGAGCGCTCGATCAGGAGATCGCGGCGCCGCTCGTGACGCGGCAGCGCAACGGCCGTGCCGCCTCCGGCATCCGACCGCGCGTCATCTCCGCGGCAAGCCGCGACGAGCAGCGCGATCGCCACCCCTCGTCGCCATCCCTCACCGCGCCATCCCCGAGCCATACTCGCCTCTGCTCGCCTCATGGGTGCCTGGCACGGAAGACCCGGTGGGTTTGTGCCTGGCACCGATCAGTCAACCATACGCCACGCGTCAGTCGGCGGACCAGGGGCGCCACGTCTTGGGGAGGGGCTCGCCGCGCAGTTCGTAGAGGAAACGCGAGGGCATCGATTCGTTGCGCATGCCGGCGCGGGCGCGGCTCTTGACGCAGGTGAGGGTCAGGTGGCGCTGCGCGCGCGTGATCCCGACGTACATCAGGCGGCGCTCCTCCTCGATGGTGTTCTCGGCCACGGCGCGCCCATGCGGCAGGAGGCCCTCCTCACAGCCGACGAGATAGACGCGCGGGAACTCGAGCCCCTTGGCGGCGTGGAGCGTCATCAACGTGACGACGTTCTTGCCGCGCTCCTTCTCGTCGTCGGTCTGGTCCTCGGCCGACATCACCAGTGCTTCGAGGAAGCTCCGGAGCGTCGGGCTCGCGTTGCGCTTCACGTGGTTCTCGGCGAAGTTCACCAGCTCGAGCACACCAAGCCACCGCTCGTCGCGCGTCGCCGCGTCGGCGTAGGCGCGATCGACCTCGAGGCGATAGTCGACCTCGGCCAGCACGCGCCGCACCCACGCCACCAGATCGCGCCCCGGGTCCTGGCGGCCGAGCGCCGTCATCTTCCCGAGGAACGCCTGCATCGCCTCGACCGCGGCGGCGGGCAGCCCGACGATCGCATTCGCCTGCCGGAACGCGCGCGCCACCGGAATCCCTTCCGCCGTCGCGAACGCCAGCGCCTTGTCGATCGTCGTCTTGCCGATGCCGCGCGGCAGACAGTTGATGACGCGCAGCAACGACACCTCGTCGTCGGGATTGGCGGCGAGCCGCAGGTACGCCAGCACGTCGCGCACCTCCTTGCGATCGAAGAACGACATGCCGCCGACCAGCCGATAGGGCACCTGCTTCGCGCGCAGCGCCGCCTCGAACGCGCGCGCCAGCGTCGCCGCGCGAAAGAGGACCGCGAAGTCGGACGGCTTGCAGCCGCGATCGCGCATCAGCTCGACGATCTCGCGCACCACGACGTCGGCCTCGGCGGTCTCGTCCTCCACTCGCTTCACGACGACAGGCTCGCCGTTGCCGAGCGCGGAGCGCAGCGTCTTCGCGTGGCGCTCGGGATTGCAGGCGATGACGCGGTTGGCCGCCTCCAGGATCGGCTCGGTCGAGCGGTAGTTGGTCTCGAGGCGCACCACCGCCGCGCCGGGGAAGTCACGCTCGAAGCCGAGGATCTTCTTCACGTCGGCGCCGCGCCAGCCGTAGATCGACTGATCGTCGTCACCGACCACACAGAGGTTGCGATGGCCGCCGGCGATCTGCCGCAGCAGCTCGTATTGCGGCGCGTTGGTGTCCTGATACTCGTCGACCATGACATAGCGGTAGCGAGCCGCCAGCTCCTCGCGATCCTTGCTGCTCTCGCGCAGGAGCTTCACGGCCAGGACCAGCAGATCGTCGAAGTCGACGCAACGCGAACGGCGGAGCTGCTCGTCGTACTTGGCGAACGCGCGCGCGACCAGGATCTCGCGGCGACCCGACGCTGCGGCGCGCGCCTGCTCCGCCGTCACCAGCCGGTTCTTCATCAGCGAGATCTGCGACTGGAGGGCGCTCGGCGCGATCGTCGTCTCGGCGACGCGCAGCTCGCGCAGGGCCCCCTTCAGCGCGGTGAGCTGGTCGGCGGTGTCGCTGATCGCGAAGTGACTCGGGAGGCCGATCGCGCTGCCGCGCTCGCGCAGCAGGCGCACGCAGAACGCGTGGAAGGTGCCGATCGTGACCGGTTTCGCCGCATCGGCGCCGACGACGGCGGCGACCCGCTCGCGCATCTCGCTCGCCGCCTTGTTGGTGAACGTCACGGCGAGCACTTGCGCGGGCGCGACACCGTGCGCCAGCAGCCACGCGATGCGAACGGTGATCACGCGCGTCTTGCCCGACCCCGCACCGGCGAGCACGAGCTGCGGTCCTTCGGTGGTCGTGACGGCGGCGCGCTGCTCGGGGTTGAGGCCGGCGAGCAGCCGCTCCGACGACGATGACGACGGTGACGACGACGACGGTGACGACGGTGACGACGCAGAGGCTCGGGGCATGGGAGATCCGTGCACAACAGGGCGCGGAGACTTACTGCGCGTCACGCGCCCGCGCAATCGGCTCGCCCACAACCGCCGTCGTTATGCTCCCGCCCGCTCATCGGCGCCGGAGGATCTCGCATGAGTCGCGCTGGCCTTGCCCTGTTCGTCGCGCTCGGCGCGCAAGCCCGCGCCGCCCAGGAGCCGGCCGCCGCCGCCGCAGTCGCCGACACCCCCGTCGCGATCGATTCGGTGGTGCAGCTGCTTCCCAAGCCGAGCGACGCTCCGGTCGAGGCGGCACTCGGCTGGATGAAGTTCATCGCGGCGGGCTACAAGGGCGCCGCCGATCACCTCGGCAATGGCGCCAGCGCCGACGCGGAGCTGGCGCTCGGCGGGGCGATGGAGAGCGCGGTCAAG